>DTSG01000357.1 GCA_012965455.1 Planctomycetaceae bacterium
CGAACGCTTGGGAGATTTACATATTCGAATTCGCGGGGAACCAAATAATCTTGGGGCCAAGGTTCCGCGTGGTTTTCTGGAGGTCATTAGTTTTACCGGTTCGAAAAAGGTGAGTGTGTCAGCAACCGAATCTGGACGACTGCAGTTGGCGGAGTGGGTCAGCCACCCTAATCATCCTCTTACAGCCCGTGTGATGGCGAACCGTGTTTGGCAACATCTTTTTGGGAAGGGGATTGTTACGACCAGCGACAACTTTGGAATCCGTGGGACGAAACCGTCTCATCCAGAATTACTCGATTATCTAGCCGGACGCTTTGTTGATAACCAATGGTCAGTTAAAAAATTGATCCGAGAAATCGTCACATCCAAAACTTACCAACAAACAGCTCAGGCTGCTGCGGAGGAAGATCCAAACAACACGGCGTTGCAACATCAGAATCTTCGCCCAGCGACTGCGGAAACCATTCGCGACTCCATTCTTGCAATTGCCGGTGAACTAGATCTTGAACCACGTAATTCAGTGGTGCAGCCACTCGGGATGTTTGCGATCACGACCACGGGCGTTCGCCATCAATCGCTGGGGGAAACTGAACAATTGCGTCAACGGAGTATTTACCTGCCTATTGTACGAGGGGCTATACCGTCTGCGCTAGCCATTTTCGATTTTCCGAATCCCGATTTAGTCACCGGTGAGCGAGCAACTACAACGGTACCTGTGCAAGCGCTGTTCATGATGAATTCTCCCTTTGTCCGTGAGATGGCGGAGACTATCGGCTCGCAATTCAACAAGAGCGAATTATCTGTCGAAGACATCATCCAGCAGCTGTATCAACGGATTCTGATTCGGGAAGCAGATGCCAACGATATAAGTGTGGGTTATAAATATGTGACTCGACTCATGAGTAACGGTAAATCGCAGCAAGAAGCGATTGGGTTATTCGTGCAGATACTATTTAGTTCTACGGAGTTTCGATTTATTCAATAAGGCCAACATAGATTTGCAGCTAACAAAAAATGCCGTAGATTACCTTTACGCTACACTATAATATAGTGGCAAAATACCATGAATCAGTGTAACCATTTCACTCCTGAATTTACGCGACGAAAGTGGCTCGAGTCGGCAGCCTGCGGTTTCGGTGCGCTTGCTTTTCAGGCATTCGCTCAGCAGATCGTACAAGCGGCGGGATCACCCAATGCATTTTCAACGCCTCATCACGCGCCCAAAGCCAAACGCGTTATCTTTCTCTTCATGCACGGCGGAGTATCGCACGTTGACTCATTTGATCCTAAGCCAGCACTGAAAACATACCATGGAAAACCACTGCCCATTAAGGGCATTGATAACCTGGACGTAGAATTGAAAGATAAAGCCGGCAGTGGTCGAGTGTTGGACACAACGTGGAAGTTTCGACAGCATGGGGAGAGTGGTCAATGGATCAGCGAACTCTGGCCGCATTTGTCAAAGCACGCCGATGACCTGTGTTTTATCAAGTCCATGCATACCCAGGGCGTCTCGCATGGGCAAGCGGTTGCTATGATTCATACGGGTAGCGACAACCTGCTGCGACCGTCGATCGGAGCCTGGGTTAGCTACGGACTAGGCAACGAAAATCAGAATCTTCCCGCTTTCGTCAGTATTACCCCTCCGGCTGGTCATGGCGGAGTTCGTAACTATGGTTCTTCCTTCTTACCGGCCCATCATCAGGCCACAGCCCTTGGTCACTCCGGCAGTAAAGCCGCGGAAGCGAGGATCGAGTACTTACAGGGACCCAACGCCCAATTGGGAGAGCAGCACCGACAATTAGAGATACTCAACCAGATTAATAACAAGCACCTCTCACAAACTCGTGATAAGCAAATTGAAGGTGTGATCCGTAGCTATGAAATGGCATTTCGCATGCAGGGTGTCGCCCCTGAGCTAATTGATATCAGCAAAGAATCAAAATCTACTCAGGAACTTTACGGCATGGAACGCCAGGAAAGCGCTGAGTTTGGGCATCGGTGTCTGCTGGCCCGTCGATTTTGCGAAGCGGGAGTCCGTTACATCCAAGTCAGCACCCCTTATGTCTGGGATCAGCACGGCGGGTTGGTAAAAGGGCACACTAAGAATGCGTTGGCCACCGATCAACCGATTTCCGGACTGTTAACGGATCTCAAACAACGCGGTTTGCTCGAGGATACTCTCGTCGTATGGGGAACCGAATTTGGACGTACTCCGGTTGCTCAAGGCAAAGATGGCCGCGACCACAATCCAGCGGGATTCACAGTCTGGCTCAGCGGAGCCGGCGTGAACCGCGGCTACAGTCACGGGGCAACGGATGACTTCGGTTATTATGCTCAGGATAATAAAGTCCACATGCACGATCTCCACGCCACAATTTTACACATCCTTGGAATCAACCACGAAGAACTTACGTATCGTTATGCAGGTCGAGATTTCCGTTTGACCGATGTCTACGGACAAGTGGTAAAGGAAGTTCTGGCCTGACACACGACTCCGAATGTGTTTTGCAAAATTCGGCTCGGCTCGATACCGTTTGGAGGTGCAACAACTTATGAGCACCAATCTAATAAGAACGTTTAATTTTAATGTTGGGGAGTGAAGCAATGGTCAAAGTTAAGCAAGTTGCTGGCGGAGCGGGAATATTGCTGCTAGCCGTGCTGCTGGCATACGGTATTTTGCTTGTGACCGATTACCGCGCACTCAAAATCACGGATGTGCAGATGGATGAC
>DTSG01000358.1 GCA_012965455.1 Planctomycetaceae bacterium
TCGCCATCTCTTCCTCTCCTAAGCGATTCCGCCCAACCAATTCGTATTGATCACCCGCTTTAAGGACAAATGTCTCGCCATCTTCATTCAAGCAAAACACGTGTCCTCGATAAGCCCAAGGCGAACTAGTAAACCCGCGGCCTCCATTGATTCGCTGCCGCGAATAGATCTCTTTTCCGGTCCGAGCAGCAAAGCAGGCAATGAACCCTCGATCATACAACACGTAAATTCTGCCCTGATACAGCAGCGACGAGGGATTGTAGGGAGCCGCATTCTTTTGGCACCACACAATATGATCGTTACTGGTTTGATCAGCTTTGAGTGTAATATCGCCCGTTGCCCCAGGCCGAATTGCAAACAACGGTTTACGACTATCAAGCACATATCCAGAGCTGACATAGAGTAAATCATTCTCAGCGTACGCGGTTGCGATCGTAATACTGGAATTGCCGCTGAACTGATACAACAGTTCTCCCTGCAGATCGTAGGCTCGATTAGCACCGGTGCCCGGAACAATAATCTCAGTGCGCAGTGAATTCTCCCAAACAAATGGAGTCGACCAGTTACTGTTCTCATCGCGTTTGACTTCCCATATCAGATTACCTGTAGTCTTGTCGAGCATTTGCAACCGTGATTGCTGTTCGTTGTCGTCCACGATGATTAGCCGATCACCGTGCAGTACTGGCGAAGCAGCAGTACCCCAATCGTTACGCATTTTCGCAGCAACACCGTCCTGGCTCCAAACCGTCTTGCCTGCTAAGTCAAAACAATA
The DNA here is from genome assembly GCA_012965455.1 of Planctomycetaceae bacterium. Classification (GTDB taxonomy): domain Bacteria; phylum Planctomycetota; class Planctomycetia; order Pirellulales; family Pirellulaceae; genus UBA721. The sequence goes on from DTSG01000358.1 coordinate 773, forward strand.
AGTTCCTTGGTGGCCAAAGGAAACATACAAGTACTTCCCATCGGTCACGGGTGTGGATGAAGCGAAGCTATTTTTGATATGCACCGGTGCAGTTGGATTCCCTTTATGTACTTCTCGCAACCAAATCAGCTTCCCCGTCTGCAAGTCACGACAGACGACATTCCAATGATGCACTCCAGTCGGGGGACGATTACGATCGCCTCCAAAATACAGTCCCTTTTTAGCCGCTTCTGTTTCGCCTTCATTGGCAACCGCTGTGTAGAAGATCTTACCGCCGGTCACAACGGGCGATGACCAACCACGTCCCACCGTGGGCACCTTCCATTGTATGTTTTTATTGGTCTCTAAATCCCAAGTTAACGGTAGTTTTGGATTGTCACTGACACCGCGCGCACCAGGACCACGAAACTGTTGCCATTCTTGAGCAGACGTGGCTAGCACACCGGTCAGACAGAGGGCAAGCGTAACACCGATAAACCGTAATCGTGAATTTTCTATCATTGCCTTATCCCATACCTATAAAAGGTGTAAATCATCAAATGGTGTTGTACGAACATTAAAGCCCTGCGGTCACTCAATCAATGCTCGTTCGTGTTAATTCTTGGTTAAGATACAATACCCCGCATAATCACCTTCCGCTGCTACATCTTTTTGCAGCACTGCACATTGATTACGCGCTGACGCACAATCCTCAAAGGGTCGAATGTCAGAAATTATCACCGGCATCTTCTGGCAATCAACAAATGCACTAGCATCCGAGATACTAGCTACATCCACAAGGCAAAACTGTGCCCATGCGGGTAACGGTTCACGGATATCCGAGACCCTACAGCCAATCGGTATCCGCACATTATTTAAGTCATTGGCTTTGATCTCAACATCACCAACGATGACGCATGCCGTTACACACCCCCATACATCCAGTTGTTCAACTGCGGAAATTGTCTTTTCGGTATCTGGCTGCTGCACAATCGACAAAATCGCCACGCCATTAAGAGTCGCCAAATTGCATTGCTCCGCCGTTGGATTAATCACAATACAGACCAATCCTTCCTCGCGAAACTGCTCACCTCCATCACTGAGTGCATCGTCCAAGGGGTGCTGCACGCAACGCAACACCCACCGCCGGTAGTTACCATTTAAATCTGTCTGGTAAAAACTATTCTGCCTTATTTCATTAGCGCGAAACGTAAACAAATGCTGTGACTGTTGTTTACATGTCCCAGCATGCGTCAATTCGATATCAACCTTGTATGTCGCCGGCAGCCTAGCCGTCCAAGCGCAAGGATCTGGGATTCTAGCAGTGGCCAATAAACCCCCGCCGTCGCCTTGATCTTGAAATGCAATTACTGCCGGCAACGTTTCACTGTGCACACAGTAAGGCCCAGCAATTTGGCCTGCGATCCGCCAGCCAGCTTGCCAAGCAGACTGTCTATCAAGATTATCTTCAGCAGAGCTAGTCGGATGCGCCCGCACAAACACTTGCGTGCTGATGCTATTAAACGGCCCTTGAATCATCTCGATTTCTATATTAGTAAATTCAATCATCCAGCTATCTCCGTCACCTGTTTGAGTGCTTCCTTGAGATATTGACCTGTGTAGGAATCAGGATTATCAGCCACTTGCTCAGGCGTTCCACTTGCCACAATTACTCCGCCTTCGTCCGCCGCCCCTGGCCCAAGGTCGATGATATAATCGGCTGCCTTCATCAGTTGCAGGTTATGTTCCACAATAATCATCGAGTGCCCCACGGCTAACAATGTATCAAAACAATCCTGTAGTACCAACACGTCGCTAAAGTGTAGCCCTGTCGTTGGTTCATCAAGCACAAACAGGGTTCGTTGTCTTTTCTTAGTAGACATGTAGGACGCTAGTTTGAGTCGTTGAGCTTCTCCGGACGACAGGGTATTAGCCGGTTGTCCGAGTGTCAAGTATTCCAGCCCCACATCGATTAGTCTCTTTAATTTCGTTTGTACTTTAGGTTGACCGCGGAAAAACGAAAATGCTTCCCGCACGGTCATATCCAATACGTCAGCAATATTCATCCCTCGATACGTAACTTGCAACACATCATCGCCATATCGACTACCACCGCACTGCGGACATTTCATAAACACATCCGCGAGAAACTGCATATCAATTTCCAGATGGCCATCACCATTACAAGTCGTACATCGACCTCCGTCCACGTTAAAACTAAAATGGCCAGGAGCATAATTGTGCGTCCGTGCATCAAGTGTCTCCGCAAAAACCGCTCGAATTTGATCAAACGCTTTGATATAAGTTACCGGGTTACTGCGAGGTGACCGCCCGATGGGACTTTGATCAATCAACACTACTTCATCAATTTGACCATCGCCCACTATGTCCTCATAAGGCAAGGGCTTGGACACGCTTTGCCGTTTGCGTTTACACAAGGCTCCATAAAGAGTGTCCTGAACCAACGTGCTCTTACCACTACCACTGACTCCCGTGACTAAACACAACACACCGAGAGGAAACTCTGCTGTGACATTTTGTAGATTATGGCCCGTGGCTCCACTCAACTTTATCCAACCGTGATTTGTTTTACGACGCTCGCTCGGTATCAAGTCACCGCGTGCTCCGGATAAATACGCTCCCGTCAAGCAGTTTTCATCCTTGAGCATTTGCGTTGGAGTGCCTTGAAAGGTAATCCGGCCGCCCCGATTTCCCGCCCCGGGACCAAATTCTACAACTTGGTCAGCCAATTGAATCATCGCTGGTTCGTGTTCGACCACGACCACTGTGTTACCGCGATTACGCAAATCCAAGATCGCCGTAGATAACTGCTCAACGTCCCGCGGATGCAATCCCACGGACGGTTCATCCAACACGTACAGCATATTAACAAGGCTCGACCCGAGCGCCGTTGTCAAAGAAACCCTTTGAGATTCGCCGCCAGAAAGCGTGCGCAATGTACGATCTAACGTCAAATAACCAAGCCCCACTTTGTCTAGATAATACAACCTTCCGCGAACTTGTTCGAGGATCAATTTCCCCACGCTCAACTGCCACTCACTCAAATCCAACTCGTCAAAAAAAGAAATCACGTCGCGAATCTTCATTTGACATATTTCTGCGATATTTGAGCCACCCACGGACGTCGCCAACGCTTCTGTATTTAGTCGATCCCCTTTGCAATGCGTACACCGCCGGTAACTGCGCCAACGACTCAAGAAAACCCGTAGATGCATTTTATATTTTCGTTTTTCCAGCCATGTAAAAAAACCATTCAACCCACCAAACTCTCGCTCTCGGATTCCTTCGTGAATTATCTTCAAGTGCGCGGGTTTAAGTTCGCGAAAAGGCACGTCAACGGGCAGATCGTAGTCTGCTGCTAACGCCAGCAGTTCATGCCGCTCATGTTCATAGGCGGGCGAATTCCAGGGTGCAATGGCGCCTTCTCGAATCGTTTTGCTTTCGTCAGGAACAATCAATTCCATATCGTTATGAATGACGTTGCCAAATCCCTCGCACGTTGGACAGGCACCGAGAGGACTATTGAAACTATACAAACGAGGTTGTGGAGTTGAAAATTCTTTTTCGCAGGACTTGCATTGATAGCTGGCGCTGTAACGCTGCTCCCACCATGATCTCCCGTCAATCACTCGTATTTTATCAATTTTACTATCAGCGCTTGGTTGAGATGCCTCGTTGGCGTCCTGTTCGACAAGCACTACGCACATCTCAGCAGGTTGAGCAAATGCAGTTTCCAATGAGTCCTGAAACCGCGTTGGTGACCCTGCTGCTGTAGGAACTGACAAGCGATCCACTACAAAAATCAATTGCACTGTTTCTATTGGCCGAGCAAACTGCTCGCAACAGTATTGCACAACCTGCTGCATTTGATCATCCAATTTTACCATCACGTCACCCGCAATGACGCGGACAAAACCATTTTCAAGAAACCCCGCTAGCGACTGTTCAATCAAATCGGCTAGGTCGGAATCGGTAACCTCAGATTCTCGCAACAAATCCTGGTGATTAATGGTTGCTGTAAAGCCCACCATACAACGGACTTGTGGGCGGGTTAGCGTGAGTTCCTTGGCAACCGATTCGGCGGAATCCTGTTGCACGGTGCGGACGCATTGGGGACATACGATTGTTCCAATTTTAGCAAACAACAAACGCAAATAATTGGCAGTCTCGGTAGCGGTTCCAATTGTAGAGCGACTATTGCGATTGGTTGTTTTTCGCGTGACCGCTACAGCCGGCGGGATACCCGTCAGACTCGTCGCCGTTGGCTTTTCTAGCCGGTCAAGGAACTGCCGAGTATATGCGGAAAAACTCTCGATGTATCGTCGTTGTCCCTCGGCGTAAAGTGTGTCCAAGGCCAAGCTCGTTTTACCACTACCGCTAACACCGCAAAATGCGATCAGCTGATTGTGCTGAAAGTCGATATCGATATTCTGCAAATTGTGTACCGCAACACCACGCAACTCAATGTCGCGCAGATTGGCTTTCGGTGCCTTGGTACGTCCCGTCATCTGGTGTAGATCCCTACTGAGGATATTGGCCTAACATTAATCCCTCATAATAGATTTTTTGCAAGCATATTACCAGCACCACCTCTACACCCCGCAACAATTGCAAACAGCCTCAAAACCCATCTGTTTGTGCATCTAAACCTCGATGCATGCCTCTTGCCACACAAGTTGCATTTGATTGTCAGCCCCGAGTTTACCGATTACATACTTCGCTTATAATAAATGGGTATAAACCACTTCAAATTGCATTCAATTCCGTCTCCCAGCATCAAGGTACATTCGGCGTGTCCACAGAATCTAACAAACCGGCACCAAAAAAGAATGTATTTTACTTTCTTCTCGTTGCCACAGGCATCCTGTTCGCAACCACCGCCTGCGCCTACGGAGTAATGACAGTGACGTTTATTCGAGCGGCTGAGATGACCAACCATTTATCTCCTGAACCAGTTACTCAACCACCGTTAATACAGTTCTTAGATACAAATGGGGTTAGTCTTATGATTTACGAGCTCGGTGTGTTATGCTTTTTCTGTATTGCAGCGATGGTTTTAGACGAAGTTCGCGATCGTCGCGCAGCCGACAATGAAGCTAGTGTTGAAGTGCAATCGGACGAACAGCCCGATGTGCAACCCGACGTTGAGCAGGAGACATCGAGTTGACCGCCGAAATCCAACAGACTATTGCTGAGTTACAGCTGCAAATAGAACACCACAATCAGCTTTATTATATCGACGCTGCTCCCGAGATATCGGATCTCGCATACGACAAACTACTCGCTCAATTAGCAGACCTCGAGAAACAACACCCCGAGTATGCGCGTAGTGATAGTCCGACTCAACAAGTTGGCGAGCAAACGGTCGTGACACTTCAATCCGTCCCGCACCGCATACCCATGCTGTCGATTGACAACACCTACAATCTTGAAGAACTCAATAAATTCGGGCAACGCACGCTAGACCTACTCGACGGCCAGGACGCCCACTGGGTTGTGGAACTAAAAATCGATGGAGTAGCAGCGTCTGTTATTTACGAAAAAGGAAAGCTTGTACGAGCGGTTACTCGCGGCGATGGTAAAGTCGGCGATGACATCACTCACAATATCCGCACGATTACAGACCTGCCGGCTGAGCTCAGCGGCGACCACGTACCAGCAATACTTGAGGTCCGCGGCGAAATCTATATGACCAATCAAGATTTAGCGCGAATCAATGAACGCCAACAAGAGCTGGGCGGGACATTATTCAAAAACACACGTAACGCCACTGCGGGAAGCATCCGCCAATTGGACAGTACTATTTGTGCCCAGCGGCACCTGCAGATGTTTTGCCACGGCATTGGATACTGTGAAGGAATCAAAGCTACCAGCCATATGGAATTCTTGGACGAAATTCGCAGCTATGGATTGCCCGCATCACCGCTAGTTGAGAGTTTTCCGACTTTTGCAGCTGCCGTGGAACATTGCCAACATCTAACGCAACAACTACAAGACATCGACTTTGAAGTCGACGGCATTGTGCTGAAGCTAAACGACATTGAACAACGGTCACAACTTGGTAGTACCAACCGCAGCCCGCGGTGGATTGTCGCTTACAAATGGGAACGCTATGAAGCGATTACCCGCTTAAACGAAATTCGAGTGCAAATTGGTAAGACCGGCGCTATTACTCCCGTCGCTGAACTAGAACCGGTGGAATTGGCGGGCACAACCGTAAGTCGAGCAAGCCTACACAATGCCGATGAAATCCAACGCAAAGATATTCGTGTGGGTGATGTCGTTGTCGTTGAAAAAGCGGGGAAGATTATTCCACGGATCGTACGAGTCGAAAAGCATGAAAGAACAAGCGAGCTGCCAGTTTTTGAATTCCCGACTGCTTGCCCTGAATGTGAAACAACACTCGTACGTGATACCGGCGGCGTTTATATTCGCTGCCCCAACTATGACTGCCCCGCACAATTGCGCGAACGCCTCTGCTACTTTGCCGGTCGCACGGCCATGGACATCGAAGGCTTGGGAGATCGACTCGTTGAGCAATTGGTCGAAGCGGAATTAGTTAAAACATATGCCGATCTCTATCGCATCACGACCGCTCAAATCGCGGCACTCGATCGCATGGGAATCAAGTCCGCACAGAATGTCGTTGAACAGATTGAGCTTAGCAAACAGCGCGGTCTAGATCGCTTGCTCAACGCCCTCTCAATGCGACATGTGGGTGCTACAGTAGCAACACTTTTAGCCACAGAGTTTGGAAGTATCCAGAGCCTCAGCGAAGCGACTGCCGCAGAGCTCAGCAGTGTGGAAGAAATCGGGGATATCATCGCTGCCGGCGTGTTCGAGTATCTGCACACACAACCTGGGATCGACATTGTGTCGGAGTTGGCTGAGGTTGGTGTCCTACTCGAATACGATCAAACGGAAAATGCGCCCCTGAGTAATTTGCTGGCAGATAAAACGTTCGTTGTTACCGGAACCTTGACTAGTTTCACACGCGGTCAAATACATGAACTGATTACCGAAAATGGCGGTAAAACTTCTAGCAGCGTCTCGGGTAAGACCTCTTTTCTAATCGCAGGTGAAAACGCTGGCAGCAAATTAACAAAAGCAGAAAAACTCGGGATCACGGTGTTGTCCGAAAGTGACTTCGAAAACATGTTAAAGTAACTTTTACCACTTCCTCTAACCTCTCAAATCACGTGTCAGATCCCGCCTCAAAAATAGATCGCTACATCCGCCAAAGTGGATTTGCGCCCCTAGGTGAAGAGGGACAGCGGAAAATTGGCGATAGCACGATCGTCGTTTGTGGCTGCGGAGCTCTGGGCAGCGTCTTGGCCAACACGCTGGCTCGAGCGGGCGTTGGAAAACTACGAATCATCGACCGTGACTACTTAGAATGGAATAATCTACAGCGACAGGTGTTATACACGGAAAAAGATGTCGCCGCAGGAATTCCCAAAGCGGTTGCTGCCAAAGCGCATTTAGAGGAAATCAACTCGGACATCGAAATCGAAGCGGTTGTCTGCCACATCTCAGCGGACAATATTATCGAACTCGTACAAGATGCTGATTGCATTGTCGATGGCACTGACAATTTTGAAACCCGTTTTCTTATTAATGATGCCGCTATCAAACTCAATATTCCATGGATCTACGGTGGTTGCATCGGCAGCGAAGGTCAGACAATGACCATTATTCCCGAACAGACGCCTTGCTTGCACTGTCTGATGCAAGCCGGTCCGCCGCCGCCTGGTACCACACCCACGTGCGATTCCGCTGGCATCCTCGGATCTGTCATCAATGTAATAGCGTCAATTCAAGCGCTCGAAGCCTTGAAAATCGTAAGTGGCAATGCAAATCAGATCAGCCCCTATCTGCACGTATTTGATTTATGGGAAAATCGAGCGAGACAAGTAAAGCTTGATTCACTGCTGGACCTCAAGACATGCCCTACATGTCATGAGCGCGATTTCAAATGGCTCGCTGCGGAACATGGTAGTTCGACAGCGGTACTCTGCGGGCGCAATGCCGTGCAAATCAATTTCCACAACGAACAATCCGTGTCACTCGACCAACTTGCAGACAAACTCAAGACATTCGGAACGGTAACCGCCAATGCCTACCTACTGCGTGCACAAATTGATGATTACCAACTAACGGTGTTTCCCGACGGGCGAGCAATTATCCATGGGACTGACGACCCCAACACCGCACACAGCCTGTACGCAAAATACATCGGTAATTAGAACCTAACGGAAAACGCGAATCTCAGGGACAAGCCCCTACGGTTTGGCTTTTTATTAACGGTAAAATACTGATTGCCTCAATGTGATACCTCTCGATAACTTGCACGTTAAGCGCATTGGAATTAGAATCTAAAAATACCTTATCGATTTGTTTTGCTAACATTTACGCTGGAGTTACTATGAACCGCCCTTATTTCCTTGCTTCCTTAATTCTATTTAGTGGCTCTCTTTTCGCCCTCACCGGCTGCGGCGACTCGGCACCCGATATCAGTGACAATTCGGGTTCCGATACCACCACCGCTATCAATTCAACGGACAGTGAAAATACTGTTGCCCGTTCAGAAATCGCAGAAGATACGCGACCGACCGTAGCCTACATCACCAATGGCATTGCTTCGTTTTGGGATATTGCGAAAGCCGGAGCGTTAAAGGCTGGAGAAGATTTCGACGCTGAAGTGTTAGTGCAAATGCCAGCGAACGGAATCGACGATCAAAAGCGGATGCTCGAAGATGCCATCACCAACGGTCTCGACGGTGTTGCTGTCAGCCCAATCAACTCAGATAATCAACTCGACCTACTCAATGAAGTTGCTGAACATACTGTCCTGATTACACACGATTCCGACGCCGTAAACTCCGACCGCGAACTTTATATTGGAATGAGTAACTACGATGCCGGCCGCATGTGCGGAGAGCTCGTTGAAGCAGCGACGGCCGACATTGAGGGCACGGTTCCAGTCATGATTTTTGTCGGACGACTCGGACAAGAAAATGCCGATGCCCGCCGCCAAGGATTGATCGATCAACTGATGGGACGTGATTCAGATCCTACT
>DTSG01000359.1 GCA_012965455.1 Planctomycetaceae bacterium
CGGAACAACCCCGCTGGCCTAGGCTCGTTACGTAAAGCGCCAACTCAATTTCAAAATGTAGCCCTGAAGGATTATTTTCCTGAGATCACGACTCTCGCTGATTCTTTCAAAATCAAAACCAATGCATCTGCGATTGTGGATGTCCTGGCAAACGATCAAATTGCTCAATCCATCGATGCACAGCTAGTGTCAACCGATGCCGTTTTTGCTGGTGGCACAGCAACCATTGTTGACGACCAAATCCAACTTACCACTGACGGCAGCTCCTTTGGCACCAAGATCATTTCTTACTCGGTTGCCGATCAATTTGGCCGCCGTTCAACCGAGCAACTGGAAATTGTAATCACCGCGCCACTACCGTTATCGCTCGATGTCCTCAGTGGTAGCCAATACGGATTCAACGTTCTGCAGGGAAAAACGGAAACCATTACCGTCGCGGACTCGGGCAAGTCACTGCACCGGCTCACTGGACTTGAAACCATTGGAATAGGTGCCCCTCCAACCCATTTCAGCATCGCGACAACTCTCGTTGCTAATCCCAACAACCAGCGGGCTAACGGTGGTGGTTACATCGTGTTTGATTTACAGGACAAAGATAACTATCGGTTTGCTGGAGTAATTGCGGGTCAGCAAACGATTACGATTGGCGAAGTCTACAACGGGCGAACTTTCCACTTGCGCCGTCTAATTATCAATAAGCCCAGTCCGTATTCGTTTGACCTGCAACTTGTCATCGACGGCCCCAAAACCCGCCTGGTCGTCAACCAAAACCAATACATTGCATATCAATTTGACTCCGATGTTACTGGCGGACTTGTTGGGCTTAAAGGACATCGCCGTGGATCCCATTTCCACGGTCTTGAAATCCTTGAATTCAATGCGGTCGATGTTGTTGATACCCAAGGTAGCATCCACGTTCCCGTTCATGAGCAAGTTGTGCTCGAAACCGTTTTTCCAGCAGGAACGACCTATCTAAGTGCAGCCGCGGAATACGGGAATATTCTTATCGAGAATAATCAACTGGTCTACACCTCCGGCAACCACCACTGGGGGCCAGACAAGGTTGAGGTTTCCGTTTTGCTAGCTTCCGGTGAAAGTCAGTCGCAAACTCTCAACGTCAACGCCGGCATTTCGTTCCCGATGGAAAGCCGACTCGTCTACTCCGACTACCTTGAAAACCCCGCTTCACTGTCACAAAAAGGGCTCCGGATAGCAGGCCACAGCTTGTTTCAAAATCCTACCGGCGACATTGCTCATGACAACACCATCGACGTCAGTAACTTCACACTCGTCCACTTTACGGACGAGTTACCTGCAGACTTCGATATCAGAATACAACTCACGAACCCAACAAAATTTAATTACGAACCTGAGCTAATCGTCTTTGATTACGTAGATGCTCTTAACTACAAGTTCGCTGGACTAGAGTACGCGGAAAAAGGGACATCCAGCTTTTCACTTTGGGAATGGGTTGGCAACAAGTTCTTTGATAATGCAACCACAAAATGGTTAACCGGCGAAGTCATCAACGGCGAAAGACATGTGTATCGCCACAACATCAAACATATGAATCTAGCCAACGGTACGCACGTAATTGTCAAAATTCGTGGCAATACAATGTACTTGAGCGGCCAAGGCAAGCGGGTTAACAAATACTCGTTTGATACACCCCTTAATCGAGGTCAAGTTGGAGTGTACGCACCGACATCACAACCGTTCTTTTACGACATGCGCGTACTCGAACCCGACTCCTACAACGATAACAAACGCCGAGGCATCAAAAGTATTCAACATAACACCGCACTCTCACCGGCTCGCTGGACAAGTAACTCGACAGATTCCCTGCTTGAAGTCCAGCCCAGCTTAACGGTCCCATCTATTAATCTCTCGACTACACAACTCAATAGCCTCCATTCAACAATTTCCACAACAATCACCATTCCGAAAATCCCTGGGATGGCCGCGAACGGTTTTATTGTTTTCGATTACCAAAACGTCAATTCATTTAAAGTCGCAGGTATACGTGTTGGGGCCGGAGACCTATTGATTGGGCAGTATCGTGACGGTGTACTAATCGAATTGAAAACCCGCGAATTGTCGTTAGACAACAATACTGCTTACCGCCTAGACCTTACACTCGAGCCAAACAGAGCCCAAATCTCGCTCGACGACCACTATGCCATCGTTTATGAATTCAACGATTACTTACTCATTAATCCCGTCGGCGTCGGCACGCTGCAAAGCTCCGCATTCTTTACAACTCCCGAAATCTCGCCGTAGCGCTGCCCGGTCGTTCGCAATCAAGCGCCAATAACTTGCACCCACCTGTAAAGAAGTTGCGGTACAATAAATAATAAATCATCTTCGTCTCAAAGGTAATTCTATTATGTCTGCTGCACGTCTGTTTGCCGTTTGCTGTCTAATTATCGCACCCTCGGCGATCTCAGCTCAATCCAATTTCCACGATCTATTGCCCGAGTCCACAGCAGCAGTGCTCCAAATCCAAGAGCCTGGGGAGATTCTGCAACAATTTCTAACCCACCCCGTCATCAACTCCGTGTACGATGCCGGTCTCTATGACGAACTTATAGACGACGCCCAACGAGCTCAAATCGAAACACTGCAAAACATTATCCAAGACATCACTGGTTTGCCGTGGGAAGACGCCATTAAACAGGCATCCTCGGGCGGAGTACATCTGGCCTTCGACCCTTCTTCTGAAGGCGTGCTATTGGTTCTCCGCGGCGACGAAGTTGTCCTCGATAAAGTCTTTGATGCTGTGCTCAGCTGGCTGCAACCTTTAGCAGCCTTGAGCGGCAATCCTCTTAAAAAAGGTGAGTATCGCGAGGGCATCATCGGCTACCAAATTCAAGAAATCCGTTTCGCAAAAAAAGCGGGCACGCTCGTCGTCACCAACTCGCGTGACCTCGGTCGATTCGTCCTAGACCAACTTATCGACCCTACAACGCATCCCACGTTCGCCTCCAACAAAAATTACCAAGCAGCCACTGTCAATTCCAAGCCACAACAACACACAGCTTGGCTGTGGGCAGACGCAAAGTTACTGCAGCAAAACAACGGGCTCGAACAACTAGAACAAGCCATGCGGCAGAACATGCTGCTCGAACTGCTAGCCGGCGGACTTGTCAATCAACTCGCCAAATCACCTTACATTACAGCGGCTATTGATTTTGATCATCAACATTTAAAGCTGGACCTCACAACGGCCCACGATGCCGAGTGGATCCCAGAATCGCGGCAATACTATTTCGGCGCCGACGCGAACGGATCAGCGCCAAGCTTGCTGCTACCCACCGATACTATTGCCAGCATTTCGATGTTTCGCGATTTCTCGCCGTGGTGGCTCCTAGCGCCCGATCTCTACGATGATGATGTGAATGAAGGTATCGCCCAAGCAGACACAACACTCTCCCAGTTTTTCTCTGGCAAGGACTTCGGGCTCGACATTCTCGGGGCTCTTGAGCCCGGCGCACAACTTGTTGTCACCGATAACCAATTTGCAGACGACGCGCCTCAACCTGATATTATTTTTCCCGCCTTCGCGATTGTCGGCACACTTGAAAACTCAGAAACGATGCAAGCGGAATTGCGACGCATTTTTATCAACTTTGCCGGGTTTCTAAATGTCATCAGCGCGATGGAAGGGAATCCACAGCTCGATATTGAATTGGTGGACAGCAAAAAAGACCGAATCATAACCACCTCGTTTATTCCACCTTTGGCGGGACAACCCATCTCTGTTCAATACAATTTTTCGCCCACAATTTTATTCAAGGACGATAAACTCATCCTTTCAAGTACTCGTTTACTCGCGGAAAAACTACGCGATGGCAACCAGGAGGCTGAATCTGCCAAGCGAAATAGCAACAGAGGCAACTGGACAACCAACACCCACCTGACGCTGCTCGCAGGTCCATTGGCTAGCATCCTGCGAAAAAACCGAGAGATTTTGATCACTAACAACATGCTGGAGAACAGCAGCGATCGAGAGGAAGCCGAAACACAAATCGACTTGCTCATATCTATGGTTCAACTCACGAACGCGCTCGACATTACGATTAAATCAACTTCCAAACAACTCGCTTTATCCTTCGAGCTAAAATTTCAGCCGGACAGCAAATGAACAATATTGATCCAGCATGGGCTTGGTCTGCGTTTAAGCCAACCAATAGCCAACCGTGGAACCTAGCGCAAGCGGCACACCTGTACCGCCGCGCGGGATTTGGCGTGGGGCGTGGTGAATTACAACGAGCGGTTGCTGGCGGTGTACAGCGGTGTGTCAAACAACTATTGCATGACAATCAAGAGCCACAGTCATTTCAAGATGAAATGGCACGTATGACTCGTAGCATTGTCGCTAGTGGTAACTTGCAATCACTTGCCACCGCTTGGCTATATCGGATGCTCAAGACTACCGATCAGCTACACGAGAAAACGACCTTGTTTTGGCACGGTCATTTTGCGACCAGTGCTGCCAAAGTCCAAGATGCTTTTATGATGCAACAACAAAATGATCTGTTGCGCAAACATGCCATCGGCGATTTTAGCGAAATGGTTCAAGCAATATCACAGAACCCCGCCATGCTGCTTTATCTCGACTCCGCCAATAACCGCAAAACACACCCTAACGAAAATTTCGCGCGAGAATTGATGGAACTATTCTGTTTGGGCGAAGGGAATTACACCGAACAGGACATCCGTGAACTAGCACGCTGTTTTACTGGTTGGGAAGTTCGCAACCGAGCGTACCGCTTCAATAAATACCAACACGACTTTGGTAAAAAAGCGTTCCTCGGAGCGCAAGGTGAACTAACAGGACAACAAGCCGTTGCACATGTTATTTCCACACCAGCAGCGCCACTGTTCATTGCTCGGAAACTTGTCCAATACTATGTGATGGACGAACCAACGGCATCCGACGAATTGCTTGCTCCGCTAGCTAAACGGTTACGTAAAGACCATTTTCAAATCCGCGGAACTTTGGAGATGATATTTCGCAGCAACTTGTTTTACTCAAAGCATTCCGTAGCACGAAAAATCAAATCGCCCGTCGAGATGGTCGTCGGAATGATGCGGGGGCTGTCTATCAAAACCGACTTAACCCAGGTTGCCCAGCGGCTACAGGAACTTGGCCATGGTATCTACTTTCCGCCAAACGTAAAAGGCTGGGACGGAGGCCGAACGTGGATTAATTCATCAACGCTCCTCGGACGGTCAAATTTGATGCATGAACTTATCCACTCAGAAAACACGACGTTTGGTAATAAGTCGCTGCAAGCATATCTGCAGAACAACCGTGTCCACAACTTGGCACATGCCGCGACCTATTTTTCCGATCTATTTTGCGCTGTACCATTAGCCAACAACTCCAAATCGCAATTAATAGCTAGCGCCCAAAAAGAAACAAACAATACAGATCAACAATTCAAATCACTCCTACACCAGGTCGTATCAATCCCCCAATTTCAACTCGGTTAATAAAATGCACCACTCATATATTTCACGTCGACAGCTGCTGCAAAACACCGCGACGACATCCGCGATCCTAGTAGGTTCTGCTGCCGGGGCCGGCCTACCACAGTTCTTGTTAAATGCGAGTCACAACCAAGACGAAAACTCTAACGACAATGTGCTCGTCGTTATCCAGCTTTCCGGGGGCAACGACGGTCTTAATACGATCGTGCCTTTCAAGAATGAGCGGTATTATGCAGCGCGGCCGACCTTGGCCATACCCAAAGATCAAGTGTTAAAGCTAAATGACGAAGTAGGGCTTCATCCAGCGATGACGGAACTGTCAAAATTGTACGAAGCTGGTACATTGGCGATCATTCAAGGAGTGGGATATCCCAATCCCAATCGTTCGCATTTCGAATCAATGGATATTTGGCACACTTGCCGACGCAAAACCCAACTGCGCGATTATGGTTGGATTGGGCACTCGGTCACAACTGCGTTACCCGCATCACAAAGTACGCCGATCCTACACCTAGGCGCAGAAAAACAGCCATTGGCGCTGGCCGCTCTCACGCCACGTGCCATCTCAATTCGCGATTTGGAACAGTTTAAGCTCCGTGGAAATCAACAAGCGATCGCTGCCGCAGTCGCCCTCGGGCAAGAAGCTAAACCGGGCGGAGTCAATAATGAGTTGTTGGATTTTGTACAATCCTCTACCTCGGCGGCTCTAGAAACGAGCAAAGAACTTATTAAATCGGCTGCCAAAAACGTCAAGCGAAATGATGCGGTTACATACTCCAACAGTGCGCTTGCCCAAAAACTACAAACTACTGCACAATTGATTGACAGCCCGTTAAATACCCGCGTTTACTATGTCACACTTGACGGATTTGACACGCACGCCCAACAAGCCAATGCACATCAAATCCTCAGTGGACAATGGTCTAGTGCGCTGGGAGCATTCATTGCCGATATCAAACAACGTGGGCATCAGCAACGTGTGACCGTTATGGTCTTCAGTGAATTTGGACGACGCATCGAGGAAAACGCCAGCAAGGGTACCGACCATGGTACTGCAGCGCCGATGTTTTTAGCGGGTGCGGCTGTTAAAGCTGGAGTTATTGGCGAGCACCCGTCGTTGGACGACATTCAACAGGGGGACCTCAAGCATGCCTTCGATTTCCGCCAAGTCTATGCAACCGTGCTCGACTGGATGGAGTGGGATTCAGCCACTGCGTTGAATGGGGAATATTCAACCTTGCCTTTGTTCTTGTAGCGGCACTCCTGCGTATAGGCGAGCCAGTTTGCTCTCCAAAATCGCGGAGACCGCTGCCACCCTATTTGGGATAATGGCTAAGAATTGACTGCGGACTTCCATAAAATTGCGTTTGCCTATTAACAGCATTCAGCATGGACTATAATTAACAAACGACGAGCAATTAGTTGCCACACTACCGTCTATTTGTGTTGGTAATGTGAGGGCAATAACGGAATCTTTACCATGCTTAGTTATCAACACAAAACCGGCTTGACGCTCTGCGATGGAATGTCCAGGCGCGAGTGGTTGCGCGTCGGTGGAATCGGCTTAGGCGGCCTCAGCCTCAGTTCGCTGCTCAACAACCGAGCGTTGGCTGGGGCTCGACGGGCACCGTCTGATCAAGGCACTAGTTTTGGTCAAGCAAAATCTGTTATCGTTTTCAACTTGAATGGTGGCGTACCGCAGCATGAGACATGGGATCCTAAACCCAATGCCCCAGAAGAAATCCGCGGCGAATTTGGCGTGACCTCCACCTCCACGCCCGGCTATCACATCGGCGAGTTAATGCCGCAAGTCGCTAAATTAACCGACCGCTTGGCAGTTTTACGGGCAGTCGTTACCCACGACAATAATCATTCCTCTAGTGGTTACCAAATGTTAACCGGCGTTGAACATATTCCTCTCAGCCGAGAGAACGCGTTGCCTGTCGCGCCAAATTTATCACCTAGCCTAGCCGCTATGGTTCGAGCGTTACGAAAAGACAAAGGTTTACCTTCGGCAATGGTCATTCCCGAACATATCTGGAACAACGGCAACATACCGTGGCCCGGACAAATGGCGGGATTGCTCGGTCGCCGTCATGACCCGTGGCTCATCAAGTGCCATCCACAAGAAGATCGTTTTGATGTCCCCGGCATGTCCTTGCCCGCAGATATATCATCGAATCGAGTCCTCCATCGCAAAACGCTGCTTGATCATATCAATCAACAAGATCATTCGCTGCAAGGAACCGGCGTCGTAAAAGATTTTCAGCGACATACCCAAAAAGCCTTTGATTTATTGGGGTCGGCAGCAACTGGCAATGCGTTTGATTTGAGTCAAGAAACTTCTGTGACTCGCGATCGTTATGGGCACAGTCGGTTCTCCCAAAGCTGTCTGTTAGCTCGACGCTTAGTTGAATCCGGTGTTTCGTTGGTACAAGTCAACTGGACCCGCGTGATTGATGAAAACAAATACGAAAACGGTGGTGGTTGGGATACTCATAAAAAACACAGCCAATCGCTAAAAGAGCATTTGCTGCCGGTGATGGATCAAACACTAAGCGCTTTAATCGAAGACCTTGAGCAGCGGGGAATGCTGGACGAAACTTTAGTGCTGATCCAAAGTGAATTTGGCCACACCCCCAAATTCAATGCTCGCGCTGGTCGCGATCATTGGGGTAGTGCTTTTTCTATCGCTCTGGCTGGTGGCGGAATTCAAGGCGGAGTAGTCCATGGCGAAACCGATGCACACGCTGCTTTCCCAGTAGACGGCATTATACGCCCACGAGACCTCTTAGCTACCGTGTTTCATCTGTTGGGATATGAGCCTCACACAGAAATCCTAGATCCACTTAACCGTCCCATTCGCATCAGTCACGGCAAAGTGATTAACGAAATCCTCGGCTAAAGGCAGCTACAATTAGTATTCGTAATCCGGATTCAAACCTGGCTGCGGGCTATCGTAAGTACCATCTTCAGCTGGCTGCAGCAGCGAATCTCCGTCGAGTGTAAGATCTGCTAGACCCTCACCAAAATCGTGATCGCAGGCAAGCATGTCTTCGATGGTCATCGTCTGTCCGGTATGCGCAGCCATCCGACCCATCGAGGTGACAAGACTAGCCATCGTGCCACGTTGCGCTTCGTTGTAATCTTCGTCATTGCGAATCGCATGGATCAAATGATTCCATTCCAATTGATAAGGACTCGGTTCTGGCTTGCCCCAGTCCCACACAATATTCTCCTTCGTCATTACATGGCCCTTGTAGATGCGAGCTTTGGAGGGCGCATGTCCTGATTGAGAAATCACGGCGGAGCCTTTGGTGCCATGAGCGTAGCTGGCAAACTCTTTGTGACATCCAGGCATCGTCCGCCCGTTCATCAATAGTTTAGCTCCATCCTCAAATGTGTATTCAATCGAATAATTGTCAAAGTTTTGATCAATATTATCACCTCGATAGTGACGACCACCGGCGCCCTTGGCTTCGATCGGCCACGCATCTTTTATCCAGCAGCATTCATCAATGTTGTGGATCAAGAAGTCAGAAACGGCCCCGCCACTGAGCCACAAAAAGCCATGGAAGTTTTTGATCTGATACATCAAATCGCTGATACCTTCAGGCTTGGGAGGGACCGCAGCATAGCCTGTTGGCCCGGCCATGCGGTATGCTCGCATCATTGTAATATCGCCGATTTCACCATTTCGAACACGTTGGAACAATTCGCCGCGCGCGTCACAATGGCGACACATCAAACCGACGCCAACTTTCATTCCTTTTTCAACGGATTTTTCCGCTAACGCAAACATGCGTTTACTGCCGGGACCGTCTACGGTAACCGGTTTTTCCATGAACACGTTGAGTCCCTTTTCGATCGCATAGGTAAAATGTAACCAGCGAAAGGCAGGAGGAGTGGTCAGCACCACAATATCACCTGGACGCAGGACATCCATAGCCTTTTTGTAGCCATCAAATCCCAAAAACATGTTTTCTTTGTCAACTTTAACTGTCTTCGGAAACCTACGGACCAGACTTTCGTAACTTGCTTTTTGTCGGTGTTCAAAAACATCGGCCATTGCCACAAGTTGGATGTCTTCATCGGGGACAGAAAGAGCGTTTGAAATAGCACCGGTGCCGCGACCGCCACAACCGACAATGGCCAATCGAATAGTACCCTCGCCAGCAGCATGGACTGCTTGCACACCACTCAACACGCCTGCCGTAGCAGCGGCTGTTCCGGTCGTTTGCAAAAATTGACGTCGTGATGGTATTGGTTCGCTCATATTTTTCCCTTTTCCGTTAGCGGCTACTCTTTGAATTCTTTGGGGTTGTCTTTGTCATACTGC
>DTSG01000360.1:0-416 GCA_012965455.1 Planctomycetaceae bacterium
GCGTGCAGCGTCCAGATGTCGGTGATGGCGACCCAGTGTTGTCGTTTGAACAAGAGATGGCCGAAGTGGTGCGCTCGCTAGAAACCGGTACGTCGTCGACATTACTCGGCGGAGCGCTTGCCCGTGACGCCATCGGACTGTGCCACCGTCAAACAACATCGGCAATAGCTCGCAAGTCTGTAGACGTGTAGCTTGCCCCTCTGTCGAAGGGGAAAAAACGAAAAATTGCTTACCCAACTTCTCAAAAGTTAGGGATTCGATTGATTTTCAATATTGCATTTACGTATAATTCCGATACTAAAGTTGGCATATGAGTCTGGCAATGTATCGTTTTTCTGTCGGAGTGTTGAATGTTTACAATCTACAACAAACAATTAGGTTCATCTCGAAACGTAATTGACCGCCGTAACTTTCTT
>DTSG01000360.1:426-2719 GCA_012965455.1 Planctomycetaceae bacterium
ATAGGTGGCGGGATTGGTGCACTCAGTCTGCCGGCTTTATTGCAAGCTGAAGCAAGGCAGCAGACTGGAAGTAGCCATAAGGCTTTGATTCATCTGCATTTGGGAGGTGGCCCCTCGCATCAGGATATGTTCGACCTCAAGCCTGATGCGCCGAGTGAATTTCGTGGCGAGTTCAACCCGATCCACACAAACGTGCCCGGACTGGACATCTGTGAACATTTTCCATTGCTATCTCGAATGGCAGATAAGTTTGCGATCGTCCGGTCGCTGGTTGGCATGATTAGTTCTCACAGCGCAAACCATACGTCGACTGGTTTTGATCAAAAGTCATTGAGTAATATCGGTGGTCGACCATACATGGGCAGTGTTGTTGCCAAACTGCAGGGTGCAACTGAGAACGGTGCTCCACCCTATATTTCGTATATGGGCGGAAAGCCAGGTTACTTGGGGCCAGTTTATCTCCCCTACAAGCCCAGTGGCAATGATCTCAAATTACGGTCTATTACAGAAGACCGCTTGACGAATCGGCGGAGCTTACTTGGTGCTCTGGATACGATACGTCGTGATATTGACTCCTCTGGCCAACTTGACGCATTGGATGCATACACGCAACAGGCGGCTGCATTGGTTACTTCTGGTACCGTTGCAGATGCGTTAGATATCAGATTAGAAGACCCAGCTATTGTTGAGCGATATGGAAATGGCCAAGGCAAGAATTTGTTACTTGCCCGGCGTTTAATTGAAGCCGGTTCACGTGTGGTTACGATGCAATGGGGTGGATGGGATACACACAGTAACAACTTCGTAAGCTTGAAAAAATTGCTACCGCAACTCGATCAGGCCTTGAGTGCACTTTTAGAGGATTTGTCGCTGCGGGGTATGGACCAAGATGTCACGGTCGTTGTGTGGGGTGAATTCGGACGGACGCCACGCGTAAATAGCAAAGCTGGACGTGATCATTGGACACGTTTATCACAAGTATTCTTAGCCGGTGGTGGTATGCGACTTGGACAAGCCGTTGGTGCGACAAGCAAGAATGCCGAGTTCGCTCAGGATCGTCCTGTTCATTTACAAGAAGTGCTGGCAACGTTGTACCACAACATAGGAATTGATTCACAGCGCGTTCAATTGCATGACCCTAATGGCCGTCCACAGTTCTTGTTGGATCAGCGCCCACCGATTGCCGAATTGATATAGCGAATGCGAACGTGGGAGCGCCATTTGGACACTTGGCGAGAGGCTATCCATTATCTATCCGCATATTCGCTACAGGTATGCTGATTAGCCAGTCGGTGTCGGGTGTTACCGATTTTGACGGTTGTTTTCTGCTTGTTTTAAAGCCTTAAAGACGACCTCTGTACGTTTGGTGACCTATTCTTGAGCAGCGATAAAGCACGTCTTGTGTTTTATCATTCCCCTTCTCGTTGCTCCACTTGGTCACTGTCTTTATGAGATTTGCTTCTCGACTCACTTTCTCACTACTAATTACGCTCAGTATTGTTGTAACTACTGTTACAACAACCTTGGGTCAAGAGTTACCTGCAAATTCCGGAGCTACCGCAAACGCTCAGGCTGAGATCGATGCGATTCAAGACCAAGGGGCGAAGCTTGAAGCGTCTAAGAATTGGCGCGCGGCATTGAGGTTATATGAACGTGCTGCCCGTAACTACCCACAACAGTCGACCATCGCGGCTCGTTATCAAATAAGCCGATCCCACGTTGATATCGCTCGTCGTTATCATGATGCCAGCTACTTGTATTCCATCAAGCAGATGGACTCGACGGCGAGCCAAGCGGTTTATCGAGAAGTTCTTGGAAAAATTGAAACGTACTATTTTGCGGAACTGAATTGGCAAAAAATCTTAAAATCAGGAATCGATCAATTTGAAGTAGCTCTGCACGACGAATTATTTCGCGGACACCATGGGCTCACCGTAAGCCACACCGACTTGCAACAGTATCGTGATTCCGTCGCTCACATCCTTGCAAGTCGAGTTTGTCGAAGCGGTCGTGCTGTGTTGCAGTCAGCGATCACGGTAAGTCAGATAGCTGAGCGCACCTTGAAGGTATCACAGCAAGCGGTAATGTTGGAATTACTGTCAGGGACAATCATAGGCTTGGATCGATATTCTTCGTATCTAACAAGCACTCAACTCGATGATATGTTCTCTCAAATCGATGGCAAGTTTGTTGGGTTGGGGATTGAATTACGAATTCAAGGAAACCATCTTTTAGTGGAACGAGTGATTCCCAAGGGCCCGGCGGCTGATGCGGGACTTAAGTCCGGAGATAA
>DTSG01000361.1 GCA_012965455.1 Planctomycetaceae bacterium
GGCCGCCGCGAGAATATCCGCTACTGATGGTTTACCTTCAGCGGGTGCCTTGGGTTTCATTTCGCCGCCACCTTTGGCCGCCGCGAGAATATCTGCTACTGATGGTTTGCTGGTCGGGGGTTCGGGATTGTCGCCGGCCTGATCATTACTTTCCTCAACATCACCAGCGAGCAACTCACAAACTTTCGCCCACTTCACATCGTTTGCATGGATCCCTGTGTTTATTCCAGCGACAACCTGGATAATCCCACTGCGAACGATAAACACTGAGTCAGAGAACTCCGCTTCATTGAATATAATATCGCCCGGTTCGTATAGGTGCAGCGTCGCAAACTCAGCCATGCGATCTAGTAACTGCTCGTCGACCCCCTCGAAGACTTTCAGCCGACGTAAATGTCCGTTGAGTACTCGCTCTCGGTAAGAAGCATCAACCTTTTCCCGATAACCAGCATCCTTCTGTAATTGATCAAAGATGCTTCGCAGGAATTCAATAACATAACAATCCTGCTCAGCAATGACTGTTGCTGAGCGCGGTGCGAGCGTCATGCAACTCATTTCACCGAATACGTCCCCTGCGAACATGAAACCCTTGCGCGTTTCATAGTCAATGTCAACTGGACCGTCGTTGGCAATCATGTCCGGCGAGCGTGATGTGGCATTGCTGCGGCGCTGACTTTTCGACTTACTAAAGGGGTTCAGCTTTTCGAACCAGCCCTTCGTCGCCGCGATGCGGCGAGTGTTGTCGAGTAGAATCGCGGCAGCTACGGGGACTGTAGCGTCTCGCTCCAATCCGGCGTTCGAGTCGCCAACAACCTTCGCGACGTCCTCGCTGCGCGTAATATAAAACCCGCTATTACCAGCTTCCCCCTGACGGCAAATCACATCACCGGCAGAAAATCGTCGTAAGACAATCGCACCAGGGAATTTCTCAACGGATACTCTTTTCTTCAATCCGGCAAACAGTTCAAATCCCACCAACTCCTCTGAATTCAATAGCTGATCACCGCTGCCAAGCTCTAATTCAACTTCGGGCTTCACTGTAAGTGGCTTTAACACGTCGTTCAATGCTGGACTCTCAAAAAAACGTACACTCTAGCACGCGACCTAAGGTCGACCTCAACAACGGCTATTTACTGTGTGAGGTTCTATTAAACCAAAATCATAAACCATTTTCGTACTTGATTTTGGTTCCTCTTAATTATCATAATATATAGTAGTCGATAAATAGGTAGTATATAGGCGTTTTCTACTCTTACTTCGTCACGAACACATTTCTCGAGGAATCAATTCGTTGCTAATTAACCGTGGACATGCAGCGTGGTGTGTCACTAGCCTTGGCTTGGTCGCAGTTGCAACGGGGGTTTACGTCCCCTACGCTAACAGCGCAGTGTACGGCGCTACGGGTAACAGCATTATCGGTCTTCTCTTTGGTATCGCAGGTACCATTGCCATGATTTTTGCTGGTCTCTTGGCCGCGCGAAAACGCATCGTCTCCAGAAAACTCGGTTCAATTTCATGGTGGCTCAAAGGGCACCTCTGGGTCGGCTTGGTCAGCGTACCTTTAATATTCTTCCACTCAGGTTTCCGTTTCGGAGGCTTACTTGAACAACTAACCATGTGGTGCTTCCTGACAGTAATAATCAGTGGCGTAATTGGTCAGATCCTGCAACATGTTACGCCCCGATTCATGAAAACGGCAACGCCGCAACAAGCAATCTTTGAACAACTTGAAGTTGCCATCAATTCACTTAAAAAGGCGGCCGATGCACAGGTCCTCAGCGCATACGACACCCTGTTCGTCGACGTTCAGGATGACGGGGAAGAATCTCCCGATGATTTCCTGCGTGCTTTTTACCTGCGGCACGTACGGACATTTTTGCAAATCGAAGTCGATCCGGACTCCTCACTATTTAACGCGACGCAAGCCGAGGGGATTTTCGCGACGATCCGTGAAGGCATTCCCCGCAAGATGGTTCCTATCGCAGTGGAACTAGAGTCGATCTGCAACGAACGACGACAACTCATCTTGCAAAACAAACTACAATGGATCATGCACGGCTGGACACTGATTCACATACCGCTTTCGATGTCACTCCTGATCCTTACACTCGTTCATGTCGTCATGTCACTCTACTTTTAATCGAGCATCGCTCACACAGCACTTATGGTTGATTCCAGGTTCATCAAATCGATCTCTCAGCGTTTCGACATCGAGACGGCGAGACACCCCAACAAGCTTCGCCGCTTGCGTTGGCGTATCACGTGTTCCTGCGGCTTGCTCACCTTGCTAATCATCCTTGGTAACCTTGCGTTTAGTGGCGATGCTATCTTTCAATCGCGACCGGTCACGTTCAGCCACGCTAGCCTAGCTAACAACTGTAAACAATGCCACGACGCCAGCTTTCAACTTCCACGACGACTACTTGGGAGCACCGCTGCCTTGTTTATTCATAGTTGTGAACAATGCCACGAACAAAGCTTGGCAGACCATCACGGCGCACCCAGTGATTCATCAAGCATCACCGACTGCGCATCCTGCCACAGTGAGCACCGAGGGCAAACATCTCTAACGAATGTATCCGATTCGCAGTGTGTGACTTGCCACAGTGATATCAACGCCAATACGGATCACCACCAATCCACCTTCGCCAACAGTGTCAAATCGATCGATTCACACCCAGAAATTGCCTTGTTGAAACAATGGGCTAACTCTCAACG
>DTSG01000362.1 GCA_012965455.1 Planctomycetaceae bacterium
CAGCATGTGTAAGTGACTACAAAACGAACCCACACGGTCCGTTTTTGTTTTGCTCTGCCTGGATTGGGGCATTGCATGATCGCGCAAATGAATGCGAACTAGGTCTTTACAATCTGGGTACGTGCCTATGTGTTTGGTAGTTTTTGCTACGGTTTAAAAGAAAACCTGCAGCGTAAATCGTCTACAAAGGGGCAAACGTTAAAGAAAAGCGAAGAAATACTTGAACCCTCTGCTTGCGGATTTCGGCGGTAAACACCAGTTACCGGTTGCTTTGTACAGCTTGAGTTTTCAATTGCCAGAATTCGTCAGCGGAGACTTCTTTGAAGATCGCCATTTGATCACCAGTTTTACTGATTCGTTTGCGATCGGTATTGGTGAGTTGCCAGTTGATCGTATGTTCCGAGCGTACGATTTGTTTGCGGAGACCAACTTCATCGAGCATTAAAGTCCGCTTGATTGATTTGGGCATTAGTTTTTGCTTCGCCATGAGTCGATTGAGTTCAAATCGCGAGTAGGGTGGGAGATTGCCGATGCGAGTGCTATTTAGGCGAGCAACCCAGTCAGCAAAATGTCGGTACCGCTGAATTGCGGAATCGAATTTAGGCGCTATCCCAATTGCTTGATACGTCAGATGATCACTAGTCACGCGGACCGTCTTTGTAGCGAGATTGAACTCGTGTTGGAGTTTAGGTTGAACATATTTTGTTAGCGCTGTACTGCTGGTTTGCGAGAGAATTTGATCCAGAAATTGGACTAGAAAATCTTTCGTGAGTGTTGTTTTAACTTTTCGTTGTGGGTCGAGTAGCACGAACCGACCGCGTTTTACGTCAAACACCGTGATCTCACCAAACTCGGATTCATTTTCAAGAAAATCATAGATCGTTGTGCCGTTGAACATGGTTAAGCTACTCATCGCAGGCGCAGAATTGTTGCCGACAAAGACCGACGTCTGCATGCGAAAATCTTCGCTCTGGCCATGAGTTGCCGTGGCGACGCCGAACATGACAGCGAGTGTAAGGAGAACCGAAAAACGATGACTAGTGCTTGTGCGTTTCATGAATGAGTAGGCCTTAGATTGATGGGAATAGTATCAATTTGACGCAATGATCTATATGCGACAGATGCGGATTTTACAGCAAAAAGCGAGCTTGTGTAAATGTTGATCTGGGCGGCGGACAAGCGAGTCCATGAATTAAAACCAAGCGGGTAGTGTCCGTGAGAGACGGCGCTATTTGGTTTGGTGAGCGATGTTGACGTTGACGGCGCCGTTTTGTTTGGCGATGTCAAGAGCGCGAACGAAGGCAGAAAAGTTAATGTTTGAGTCACCCCGGATGGTGATTACCTTTTCGTCAGAATCTTTCAGCAGCCGACGGATTTCTGGGCCGAGTGTTTCAAAGGTGACTTGCTGTTTGTTTATGTAGATAGTGTCGTCACTTGAAAGTGTGACCATGATCTTGTCGCTGGCTGAGACGCTGCCAGCTTCAGCGGTTGGCAATGTGAGCTTGATCGATGGAGTGAGAAAGGTTGAGGAGAGCATGAAGAAAATGAGCAACTGAAAGATGCAGTCAATCAGTGGGCTCAGTTCCATCCGCAATCCTGGACGTCGTTGTCGTTGGATTGGTTTCATCGCTCAGTCCCTTTGGCGTACCACTCATTGAGCCTGGATGAAACCCAACTCATTTGCAATGTAAGTGCGGCAATGCGATTGTCGAGGAAATGGTAGATTGCCAAAGTTGGGAGGGCAACGGTGAGGCCGAACACTGTGGTCAATAAGGCAGTCCAGATTCCAGAAGCGAGATCACTCGGTTGCACTTGGCCTCCTGCTTGCTCGATCGCATAGAACGCATCGACGAGGCCGCACACTGTTCCTAAGAGACCAATCATTGGAGCTAATGTGCCTATGACGGAAAGCCAGTTAATGCGCCGCTCGAGAATCGTGATTTGTTCAGATGCTTCTCGACCGACGATTTCGTCTCGCAATTCCTGTGACACATCACCGTGTTGTAGGCCACAGCGTGCAATTGTTGCGAGGGGGAAGTTGATGGATTTGAGCCAGTGGATAATGTCTGCCGGTGATTGTGTGGCGAGCCGCTGTTCGAGCTTGGCAGCAAAGCTGTGGTAGTTTCCGCGGCGGTAAATAAGCACGATCGTCCGCTCGATGGTCACGCAGACAGCAACGACGGAACAGAGTAGCAACGGGTACATGACGAAACCACCCTGCTCGAACAATTCAAAAAGTGTTTTACCCCAAAACATGCTCTTGTACTTCCTAGTCTTTTTTTCGTCTGCGTTTTTTTATGGTAAGTTGCTTGCGAGAAACGCGCTGACTCGTAAGCCTTGCATTGCTAGTGCCCATCAAAAGTGTACGTCCCGCCCGCGGAAATGCTCTTTTTGATTCGATTTTGTTCTTGGTGTCAACAAAATGTCCCAAAAGGCAACATTCTTAATGAGACTAAGTATCGAATCTTATCGGTTATGTCCGAATATGGTAGTAAATCGCTGGACTGTCAAGTGATTGATCTAGTATTGCAGTGTTTAAAGGCATTTTGTGCTTAATATATGGGATACATTCACGTTAGTCATTGACATTAGTTCTCAATAGAGTTATTTTTGTGCTTGTAGTTGCATCCAGGTGTATATTTATAATGTTCTGTTGGTGCTGCACGAGATAGTTGTTGCGGTCAATGATTCACGAATAGTGCGTAAGGAAGAATAGATTTTGGCCAAGCGAATAGTACGACAAGATAGTCTGTTTTGCGTATTGCTCTTATTTAGTGCATGTGGGCATTTTGCGCTAGGGTATATCGGATCTTCTGAAGATGTTACGCCGCCAAAAGTACTGGCTCGCGAGCAGGGTGAAAATACGGTGCGGGTGCAGTTGGTATCGACTGTAAAGCCATCAGTGATGCCTGAATTGCCGGAGTTACCACCGGAACCGGAAGTTGTGCTTGACGTGGATGATACTGAATTATCTCAGCAATCCGACCAGTTGGACCGCCAGCGTGTGGTGGAGCTTGTTGCGTTGCCGATTCAGTATGCGAATCCTGAATACCGAGTGCCCGAGTCACAGCCACAGCAACGACAAGAGACAGTACAGCAAGATTTCCCAGCAGACTCTCAGCAAACAAAGGTGGTTCAGCGCGATGTGCAACCGCTCGATATTCCAATGGAACAGGTTGAAATGGTACCAATAGTAGAGTCTCGAGAAGGTAATGCTGAGGCGGATTTGGTCAATGCAGGGTCCCGCGGGGCGAAGGTTGCACCTCAATTACGTGCTGAAAACAAAGACCCAGCCTATCCACCGGCACTGCTTGATCGCAAGGTTGAGGGCCGCGTGGTATTGTTGGTTTCCGTGCTGCCGAGTGGCCGGGTGGGCAAGATTACTGTGCATGCAGCCTCTGGTCATCAGGAGCTCGATGCTGCGGCTGCCGCAGCTGTGGCTGATTGGCTATTCTCGCCAGGTACGCGAGGTGGCAAGGTCCAAGAGATGGCCGTGCTTGTCCCTGTTACCTTCAAGGTCGTAGAAGATAAACGCCGTCGTAAGTAAGGACAGCTAGTAAGAACCCAACGCCCCCGCAGCACCTATTTTCCTTATTTGTTGATGGTTCATTGATGCCTATTGAGTTGCGGTATTAATTGTCTATAATTTCAATCAACTGAGAACCAGTATCAATATGGCGGTCGTGATTCTTGGTTGAGCGGTGGCGCGATTTATTCAAAGGCAACCGTGTGATCCAAATTCGACATGGTGGTGAAATCTATTCTTTACGCCAAACCCGCCTTGGAAAACTCATTCTAAACAAGTAACCGGTCTTTGCTCTTTGACGCTTACCTGTATAGAATAACCGTAGTTGTGTGGTCATCATCAATGTTGTTTTTGCCGTTTATGTGGTTCATTGAATCATGGCAACAATTACTTTTAGCTTGCATCCAATAGTAAGCAAGCTTATTTTCGTTTCTCGTCGCCCAGAAAAAAAGAACAATTGTCATGAAGCAGCGTCAACATACCGGTTTTACTCTCGTTGAATTGTTAGTGGTCATTTCGATTATTGCGATTCTTGTGGGGTTGTTGTTACCGGCAATCGGAATGGTGCGAGAAAATGCTCGTCGTTCCACGTGTAATAACAATATTGGCCAATTAGCTAAAGCGACGATGAATTTTGAATCGCGAAAGCAGCGGTATCCCGGTTACCGTGAACGATTTGCCCGCGTGCCTGGTACGAGCGTTCCTGCTGGTGCTAATAAACAGGGCACTTGGATGACTGCCATCATGAGTGACCTAGAACAGCGGAATGTTTACAAATTGTGGAACAACCCGCAACTTCCCCTAGTTATCGATTCGACAACTACTCCCATAACAGCCAATGGGCAATTATTACCTTCATTTGAGTTTTTGCGATGTGCCTCGGACGTAACGATTGATGATGCCGTTGGTCCGGTAGTCGATGTAGCTTTGGGGTACCAAACTGTGAATACGCAGGTCCCTTCGTTTACGTCCTATTCCTGCAACGCTGGTTTTTTACCTCTCAACACAGACCCGATTTGGAATGGTAACGATAACAATGGCAACGGGATTGCTGACTCTTACGATCTTGCTCAAAACAAAGCCAATGGTATTTTTCATGATCGCTACGCCTATCCTAATTTGAGTGTATCCATGACGGACTTACAGGATGGAGCAACCCAAACCATTCTATTCTCAGAGAATCTACAATCGACTGTTTGGTTCCGTACAGGATTGCCTTGCAACCCTAACCGATTAGCCAACACAATTGTCTGGCTCTATGCGACAGATAAACCTATTGGCGCAGGTCGTGTAGCGCCTTCTAACAATATTACGCTCGAGATGAGAATCAACGGCGAAGCGGATAAGATTGCTAAAGCCAACCCATTTCTTGCTCCAACTGCCTATACGGCGCGACCTTCAAGTGGTCATGGAGGGGGCGCGATGGTCGCTTTTGCTGATGGTCACACGCAATTCTTGCATGACGAAATTGACTACGCAGTCTATCAATCCTTGATGACTCCAGACAATTATAAGTCATCGATGCCGGCCTACAATTATGTGCTCAATCCGAGCGACTATAGCGATTGACAACTTCCTAGTGCACAGTCTCAGATTTATGGCGAGCCCGCTCTGTTTGAATAATTTTGTGGGTAGAGCAACTCCGACGGCTAGTTGTCTAGCTTTCGCAGTGCTCGGAAAAAGTCCGTAAGAATAGCACCACATGGCTCGGCAAGTACTCCGCGGACGATCGCTGCTTGATGATTCAAACGACTGTCATTGAGTAATTGGTACAGCGACTCGACGGCCCCTCCCTTGGGGTCCACAGCGCCATAGACAACCAACGGTATTCGCGACTGAAGAATCGCTCCGCTACACATCGTACAAGGCTCTAACGTCACATACATCGTGCAGTCTTCCAGTCGCCAATCTCCCACCGCTTCGGCCGCTTGGGTAATCGCGATCATCTCAGCGTGAGCCGTCGCATCATGCAACTGTTCGCATTGGTTATGAGCCGCTGCAATGACATTACCTTGCTTCACAATAACAGCGCCAACAGGTACTTCTTTAAGTTCACCCGCATAGTGTGCTTGCTGTAGCGCCAACTGCATGAAGTGTTCGTGTGTTACCCAAGCAGCGAGCTCATCATCGGTAAGTACCTTGTTCTTGGCGTTGGCGTCGTCCTGAATCACAACAAATCCTTTGTCGGCTACTTTGGTTGTTTAACTTTGAGTTCGCGAACTTGGATGTTCTTGAGTGCCGCTCGTGTTTCCCATGTCGCAAAACCAAATGGTTTGTTTAGATTGACTTCATTGCGCGTCGTTATTTTTCGTCCTTCAATGCCTTGATAAACCACGAGTTTGCGATTGATCCAGCAGCGAATTTGATGAGGTTCAACCCGCACTCGGACTCGATACCACTTGTTGTGATCGAACGTCATATAACGAGTCGTTTCGTTTTCAGAGGCATCGAGCCCATCTAGACTTGAAAGACCCACTACAGCGCCACCCCACCCACCGACAATAAAACTACAGTATGAGTCGGCGACGGGAAACGTCATGCCACAAAAGAAATCATTACCGTCGAGCTTAATGGCATCCACACGTATCTCGTAGTTTGTTTTGGGTAATGCCTTGCCGGTATAGGTAACCCCAGACAGGGAATAACCGAATTCCATTAAAATCTGTTTCTTCGTTACTTGGACATCGCCCTCGCCACCATAGTTCGTCTTCTTCCAGTTTTGCATCGTCTTGCCATCAAACAAGCTGCGCCACCTTTGGGAACCTTGTTCGCTCTGGCCCTGCGCGGTAATCGGAGCAATACATATCAAGAACAAGAACCATGTGATGTTGGTGTTTAATCGAAGCATAGGGAACCGTAGGAGTTGTGCGGAAGTTGCGTTTATAACGTGCCTATATTCTAAGGCAAAACGACAACAGATGACATTGCAGCGTCTGCGCTTATCTAGTCAGCGTCAGGCCGGCTTGAACGGTGGCGCCGGGAGTACCGAAGCCATAGATTTCCTCGTACGATTCATTGGTAATATTCTGCGCGCGGACAAAAAACAACCATTGCTCGTCAATTTGATGGTTCGCATGCAGATTCAGTAACATGAAATGTTCTAGCTCCGTTTGAGCCAGACCAGGAGGATTATCCAAACGGCTGCCGGTATACCCCAGCGAGAAGCCGATTTCAGTTTTGTTGTTGCTGAGAGCACGTGTCAAAGCAATGTGGGCTCGGTGCCGAGGTCGTCGCAGCAGTTCTGCGCCAGTATTACGGTCAATGGTGTCGGTCAGTGTATAGTTGGCATCGATCCGCGTTTGCTCATTAAACTGCCAAGCTAGAGAAACTTCGACTCCTGCTGAACGTGCGTGCCCAACATTGTCCAAAATAAACAAACTTGGATTCCAGACAATTAAATCCTCAAAGTCATTGCGAAAATAAGTAACATCAGCCAGTACGGAATCGTCAAACAGAGACCGCGTGTAGCCAACTTCCCAACCCTTGCTTGTCTCGGGTCGCAAATCCGGATTGCCAAACGCGAATAGGTTTTCGGCTAATGCCGGAGCTCGAAATCCAGTGCCCAGTGAGGCATGCAACTTATCGATCTCGTTTAAGTAGTAGACACTATTTAGACGATACGTATTGGCTCGTCCGGCTGTGCTGTAGTCGTCCCAACGGACACCAACTGTGGCGTGCCAATTATCTCGCAGGGTCATCTGGTTTTGTAGAAACACGGCCGCGTTGGTTTGGTTGTTTAATGGATTATGTTCACTTTCAGCCTCTTCATGTTCATAGACTGACCCCACGGTTAACAAATTGTTATCGTTGACAACGTAATTTGCTTGATAGTCCACCGTGCGACGTTGACCTTGAAAGAAGGAGTCAAAGAACGCATTGGGCACAGCTGTATCAATGCGTTGATAATCTGTCAAACAAAATCCAACGCGGTGTTCTAAACGGCCCGCCATTACTATCTTGGAAATCTGAATGCGATTCGAAAAATTTCGAGTGAGGTTCGCTCGTATTAGATTGTCCACTGGGTTAGGATCACCAAAGGCCCAGTCATCGACTTCGACATCGGCGGAAGTATAGCGAAAGACATAGTCGATATTCAGCGTTTCTGACGGGTTCCAGCCGAATCGACCAGAAAGCGTGCCGACGTCAAAATCATCATGCTCGGTGTTACCAAACCGAGCGGCAGCTTGAGAGACACTGTGCGTGTCGAGGTAGGAGCCACCGATGCTGTAGTATGAATCGTCGTCACCGCCACTATAGCGTAGGCTCTGAAAGCTCGTCCCCAGACTGCCTCCGTAAGCCGATAGCCTCATTTCCCGTGGCCCGTTGCCACGTTTGGTGATGATATTGATGACGCCACCAATCGCATCGCTTCCATACAGAACACTTTGTGGTCCCCGCAGTATTTCAATCCGCTCGATGTTATCTGTGGTGAGGTTGCCAAAATCAAAAGCCCGCGAAGCGCTCGATGGGTCATTTAAGGGAATACCGTCAAGTAACACTTTGGTGTGTGCAGAATTAGATCCGCGGAGAAAAAGCGAAGTCAGAGAACCGTTGCCACCGCTGCGAGCCGTCGTAATGCCTAACTGGTTTCGCAATGCCTCTAAGACAGTCGTATGTCCAGACCTTTCGAGTTCGTCAGACCCGATAATGGTAACGGAGTTACCGGTAGTGCGTTGACTAGTGGCCCATCCTCCGGGCGATAAAATTGTATTGTGGTTTAACGGCGTACGGGGAAATGAACCAGGACGTCCGATAACAACGGTTTCCGGAAGCATCTCTGGAACGGTGTCACTTGGCGAAGGTGTAGGCGTGGTAGTATCCTGTGAAAATACGCTGATATTGATTGTGAGCGTGATTCCGAGGACGGTACATATCGACCTCAGTAAACCGAGAAGCTGATTTTTGCGCATAATATTGGATCGCTGTATTCCCGCAGCGCCTTTACAGTTATTGATAAAATCCAAACAGCAGATATCCTGACTTCCGGTTTCACCAATGCCCTGCCCCTTCCCAGCTTTACGCCAGTGGACTAATTGCAGAAATTGTCGCCGGTTACAGTCGCGGGAACGGTGGGAGACTTGCACTCCGCTTCCCTACTGTGGATCGATGTAGTTATGTAAGAACGATCATGTCGTCCAGGGCTTTCAATACATTTAAAGCAAGGTATGCCACTCGTATTGAAGCTATTTAAACATCGACCCATTTGAGGTGTTGCTGCAGTTTATATAGGCGGACTGTGAATGACCGCTGATTACCGCTCAGTAGCAGTTAGACTTTTCCAGCTCTTAATCAGTTCGGTTGCACCAGCGAGAATTTCGGCGGGAGTTGTAAACCAACCAAGACTCAAACGGACCGTCCCGCGGGCCACATTTGCTGCGAGTCCGATCGCACGGAGCGTGTCGGACATTTTCGTTTCTCCACTATGGCAGGCTGCACCTGTCGATGCGCAGACATACGGGGTTGCTGCCAGAAGTTGTTCGCCCGTGACGCCAGGAAAATTGACACTGAGCGTGTTCGGCAAACGTTTCCTACGGTCTTCGAGAGGGTCATCATATTGCCCATTGATGCTAATGGTTCTATCGGTGCCCAGCGTCAGCAGACTCAACAGGTCATCGCGCATCTCGGCGATTGCATTTCGATGTCCACTGGGGTTATCCATGAGCATTTCACAAGCCGCACCTAAGCCAACCCAATAGGGAGTGTTCTCGGTTCCCGCGCGAACTCCATGCTCATGATTTGCACCATGAATCAATGATTCTAGTTGGATTCCATTGCGAATAAACAATGCGCCGACGCCTTTGGGTGCATACAGTTTGTGTCCAGCGAGTGTTAGAAAGTCGACTTGTAGTTCATGCACGTCCACATCGACTTTTCCCAGACTCTGAGCGGCATCGGTGTGGCACAAAACTTTACGTTGATGGCAGATGTCAGCGATTTCTCGGATCGGTTGAATAGCTCCGATCTCGTTGTTGGCATGCATGATGCTAACAAGTCGAGTGTCATCACTGATCGCTTGTTCAATAGCACTGGGGTCGACAACGCCTTTGTCATTGCAGCCAACTCGCGTAACGCGGACCCCTAAATCCTCCAGGTACGCTGCTGGTTGCTGAATTGCAGGGTGTTCAAACTCGGAAATGATCAGATGACCGGTGAGGAGTCCTGCACGGCCTAAATGTCGATCTAGAAAGATCCCTTTGAGGACATGGTTATTGCTTTCACTACCACCGGAAGTAAACGTAATTTCGTTCGGAACTGCGCCCAAAAACGAGGCGACTTGGCCCCGAGCGGTATCAATGAC
>DTSG01000363.1 GCA_012965455.1 Planctomycetaceae bacterium
ATATACTTGTTTTGCGCCGTTCCGGTGGTTGAATCTACTACGTCGTACGTCATACCAAGATCGATCACGCCGCGAGCCTTAATCAGCAGCAATTCGCTCGTCATGTCTGTGTCGCCGTAAACTCGAATGTCTTCCTTCAGCTTGAAGGCCTTCTGTTTTGAGTAGAACGCTAGGTTTCCGTTCTTATCGTAAATATGAAATGCGGCGCCAAATATCTTGAACACTTTCCGTCGAATCATATATTCATTCTGATGGTAAACAGGATTCGTGTAATCAACATTCGACGACGGCGTTGCTGCCGCAGACACCGCTGGCTGTTCGTATGGATTTGCTTCTACTGGTTCTTGTTCAGCGTTTTCATTCCCGTCTTGCATTTTGAGCTCCTTTGACATTGCCAACGTGTATCTTAAACCCTGAAAAACAGTTGCCAAACAATACACCCTAGCCATTAGTTCGTGGACGTATTGTAGCAGTTTCGAATGGCCCGCTGCAAACGAATAGACGATGAAATCTCTAGCGGTAAATTCTACTG
This sequence comes from Planctomycetaceae bacterium, assembly GCA_012965455.1. Lineage (GTDB taxonomy): Bacteria > Planctomycetota > Planctomycetia > Pirellulales > Pirellulaceae > UBA721. The sequence goes on from DTSG01000363.1 coordinate 533, forward strand.
GTCATTAATTGTCAATGCATCGGAGTCGATCTCGTCAATCTTCGCTATTGCGCGCTCAAACCAGGGTACCCATCGCAACCACAGCGGAAAAAATACAACTGCTCCGACGGCGGCGCAAAACAAGTATATCGTCGGTGGGGACAAGCCTAACGTACCTTTACCTAGGCTAAAAAGATAATTTCCTCCGACAAAACCGATCATTGTCGTGACTGTATTCATCGCGATAAATCTACCTCGATCTTTGTCCGTGGTTAGCACCTGTAATAACGACTGCAGGGGAATCATATAGAAACCAGCAAAGAAGCCGCCCGCCGCCAATAAAGATACTGTCACCCAGTAATTTGGAGGGGCAATTGCTAACAGACTAAACGCCGCGGTCATCCCCAGCGACCCAGTCAAAATAAACCTCGGCCGCAATCGCCCTCGGCTTCGCTTACCGACCACGACACCCCCAACGCCAATAGCTAACGCTAAGAACGCCCCCTGTGTCGACGCCAGAAAAGCATCAATGCCTAGATAGTCTTTGTAGGTAGCCATATTTAATAATGCAATTCCCGGAATGATAAAAAATGCTCCGTAGGCCGCAGTTACCGCTAAAAGAGGTGTACCAAATGCCTGCCGAATCATCGCGACGTTCACTCCAAAGAAACCGTGATAGCCGAAATTGATTTTAAGCTGCGGGTTTTTCGGTTGCAATTTAGGCAATCGCAATGCACATTTCAAACCAATACACGCTAGCAATAAAATGCACAATCCAGGAGCGATTAACCAAGTAACCCCGCCCTCGCCACTAATCTGTTCTGGTGTAAATACCTTACTCAGTACAGCCGGAATCTCCTGCGGTAACATGCCTTGAGCAACGTATGCTTTTTCGTATTGGTCATAGAAAAACCCCCCGACAACTGTTCCAAGAATAATTGCCACATTACTAACCATACCCAACAGACCATTAGCGTTGGATATCTCCTCATGGGGGACCAACTCAGGGATAATGCCCAGTTTTGTCGGTGAAAATAATGTGCTCTGAATCCCTAGGAGCATGACACAAAATATCACGAATTCGAAGTTCCCCGCGTACAGTGCCGCAATACAGCAAATGGCTAACAATACTTCCCACAGCTTGACAACAATAACCACGCTACGTTTGCTGTACTTGTCAGAAAATTGACCCAAGAAACCTGCCAGAAGTATAAAAGGGGCTGAAAAGAAAAGGGAGATATAGAACTCACCGTTAAGACCAAACTGATAGGACCAAATGCCACCCGTTGTCACGGCCATAATCACAAGCTGCTTGAAGATATTGTCGTTCGCGGCTCCAAATGCCTGTAATACATTGAGGCTCGCAAAACCCTTGTTCCCCATTAAACTTGCCATCCACTACTCCCTCGCCGCCAAGAAACACTCAATGTAATATTGTGGTCGATTGTACTGTAACCGAGTGCGTATTGCGATATTAAACAAATCCTCCCAACACCCATCGGCGGGGAAACGTGGTCTCTCTCAATGGACGGCGGATTCTACCGGCCGCTGAAATTATCACAGGGAAAATATTCGTAAGGGAAATGTCAATGAAAATTAATTTGGAAATAGTCTGTCCAGATTCTCCACCGAGGGGAGTAGTACTACAGATAAGTGATCTTCAAACGCAAAGGAACCAACCATGATTCATCCAAGCCGGCAACGATGCTCGCGGCGTTCAGTAGGATTTCAAATGTACGCGTTACCCAGCGGATCTTTTTGGTATTCTTAACTATCGGGAGTAAATAATCGCTGGCCAATAAGTCATCAATTTGTAGAGGATACCGTGTTAAAACTCTATTAGCTACCATTCCAAATTCAAATGTTGTACAATACTCCGTACGGTCATTAGACGCCCTAGGGCATTTTCCAATGAACACTTCCACAAGGGCATTATGTCACGTCAACTAACAACTCTTACCATATTATTCTGCTTGGTAAACACCAGCTTTTCCGCAGAAGATACCCGTCCTGTGTTGAATGCCGAACAGGTGAAGTTCTATATCGATCAGGTCGCCCCCATCCTGGTCAATAATTGCTTCGGTTGCCACGGTCCTGGCTCCAGTGTGAAGGGCGAACTTTATTTGGGCAACCGGCAAGACATTCTCAAAGGCGGTGAAACAGGTCCCGCCGTCGATCTAGAGAACCC
>DTSG01000364.1 GCA_012965455.1 Planctomycetaceae bacterium
GTATTAATGGATTTGGCCTCTCACAAAATATTGCAAATGAGGGCAAACCCATCATCGGAAACCCCTTTTATCCTCCCAAAACGTAACTCCACACTCCCAAGAACAGACTGTCCTCCCAGCCCAAGCATAGGCAACATTCCCTCAACAAATACGGCTTGGGCGGATCCTGTAAGGACAATGAAAGATTCACACGACAACCCCATATGATCATCGTTGAAGTAGACGGGCAACAAGCCAAGCTCATCAAGGGTAAATGGGGTGGCAACGAGGTGCTTGCCCCCACGCTGGATGCCATCGGAGAAGGGTTTCCTTCCAGAGGGAGGCGGTTATATTTCCCTGATGCATCAGGAGCACCCCTTGAGGGTGCGGCAACCTAGCCTGGAGAGGCCAAGGTGCTTTGATCGCCCCCCCGGCTGAGGTTGGACTTGCCAGCAGAATCCCCTGTTCTCATATCGGGGCCGATTTCATGGATAACCACTAATTCTCTGTGAATATCGTGGCTCCGTGGTTAGACTGAGTCTGTGTGCCATCAGTTCTCCAATAGTCTAGCGCTTATTACAGGCGGCACCAGCGGCATCGGTCTGGCGATTGCCGAAGCTCTGGCTGATAAGGGAGTTCAAGTGATTGCCGCTGGGTTAAATGCGAGTAGGTCGGCCCACGATAATATTCGAATGGAAGAGTTGGATGTGACAGACGCCGGAGCGGTTGAGCGACTAGTGAACGATTGTGGCGAACTGCACCACTTGGTGAACGGCGCAGGCATCATTCGGCGCCAAGAGGAATACAATACCGAAGATTTCGCGGCTGTTCTCGAGGTGAATCTGATTGCGACTCATCGTTTATGCACACTGTGCCAGCCCAAACTCGAAGCTTCCGTTGGAAGTATTGTGAATATCGGTTCTCTGTACAGCCACTTCGGAGCATCCCATGCGCCTGGATATGCGGCGAGCAAGGGAGGGGTTGTGCAGTTAACCAAGTCGCTTGCGGCTGCCTGGGCATCGAAAGGCATTCGTGTCAACGCCCTCGTACCGGGCTGGATTGAGACGGTTTTTACTGAGGCTCTGCGTAATGATCCCAAGCGCAATACAGATATCCTTAAGCGAACGCCGATGGGACGCTGGGGACGACCCGAAGAGGTGGCGGCGGCAGCGATGTTTCTGCTGTCCCCAAAGGCTTCATTTATCACAGGTGCCGTCTTGCCCGTTGACGGCGGCTATCTAATCCACTGATTTCATGAAAAAACCATTGCAGGCCACTCAGTCCATTCCTGAACTTGTTACCGAGGCCATCCCGGACGACGAGCGTCTGTGGGTGCCGCAGGCTGACAAGATTTGGTTTCGGCCGCTGATTTTAAACACCACCAATGGGGAGTGGGTAAATTTATTGCGCATTACCAAGGGCGGCGTGATGAATCGTCATCGTCATCCCGCGCCGGTCTATGGTTATGTGCTCAAGGGGGAGTGGCGCTACCTTGAGCATGACTGGATTGCCAAGCCGGGCATGTTTGTCTTTGAGCCGCCCGGCGAGATTCATACACTCGTGGTCGATGAGGGTGTGGAGGAAATGATCACGCTCTTCCATGTGTTCGGTGCACTTGTCTACTTTGACGTAGACGACAATCCTATCCAGCATGACGATGTACATACCAAGATTGAAATGTGCCGTTCGCATTTCGAACAGGTCGGCCTAGGTGCCGATTACGTCAAGCAGTTTATCCGCTAAACGCACAGAGAGTAACAAACAGATAGTTTGTACATCTAATTCTCATTCTACCGATCTATATCGCCCATACATCCATCGAAAAAAATATGCAGAAAATTGCCGGAAAGCTATTTTCCCTACTTTGATATCTCCAAAACAGGGATATTATCGCAAAGAGTCCGGCAATTCCACTTAGGTTCAGCAAACTCTGGCATAATGCATCATGTTGACAATCGTTCCATAATATTTCTTACAATCCTATCCACAACAGGATTCCCCGATTTGAGTCCGTCCGACCAATCGCAACTACCAACAGTAGCAACAGTACCGCCCCGAGTATACGTGCCAACACAGGCATTTCCATCACGCTCCAGATCACTCGGCACAAGCTGCTCCTTTTCCATTGCAAAACTGCTCCGTATGCTGTGAGCCCAGCCTAACGTTCCCTCTTCCAAGTCCCAACGTGCTGGAGCTGTCGCAACAATCTCAAAATTTTTCGGTGTTCCATCACGCCCCGTCGCCACAGGTAACCCGTCTTTCAATACAAATTCACACCCATCACATTCATAGCCTGCTATTCCATCTTTAGCACCAAACTTTTCTCCCTTTTTCAATCCTGTTCCTTTTAGAATCCAGTGATTTGGTCGGTGAACAGTATATTCCCCAGCTCCCTCTTCAATAGATGCCTGCTTCTGAATTTGTCGGCCGTTATGAAACAAGGATACATCGCTTCCATCATAGGTCGCAGCGACATGGTGCCATTTCCCATCCAGCAAGTCGTCTCGCATTATCTGCCCACCTATCTCAACGTATCCGGCATCGATACCAAGACCACACCATAATCCACAATCTTCACCTGGACCACCGATAGCGAAGAGCTGACGTGCGTTACCATCCTCCTTCCGATAGATTATGAACCACCCATCAGGCACCATATGAGGTCGTATCCACGCAGCAAATGTAATTCGCCCAGAAGTCGGTTTAAGTCCTGGAT
>DTSG01000365.1 GCA_012965455.1 Planctomycetaceae bacterium
TCCAGTACAAACTGTAACTTAGGAGTATATCGTGACTCTATTCGATTAGCAATTTTACGTTGCAGAAAGCCAGCTGCGCTGCTCAATCCTTTAAGGACTTGCGATGAATTGGTATCTTCACCCATGACCGTCACATGGACTCGTGCCTGTCGCATGTCACCCGTTACTTCAACAGTTGTGACCGTTACATTTTCAACTCGAGGATCGCGCAGTTCGGTCAGTATCGCCAAGCTGACGACTTCACGAATGGCTTGAGCGGCTTTTAAAACGCGTCGAGAGGTCATAATGGTTATGGGGTGCTATGATAAAGTGTGGTGCAGGGGAGGGTTACAATGTACGAGCAACTTCTTCAACTATGTACGCTTCAAGGACATCGTCCTGTTTAACGTCGTTATAGCCAACAAGCTTAATACCACATTCCATTCCGTCGCGAACAGATTTAGCATCATCTTTTTCGCGTTTTAGAGAGTCGAGTGCGTAATCGCCAATGACTCGTCCATCACGAATAACTCGGATGCGGTTGTCCCGCTCAATTTTTCCGCGTATGACTCGGCAACCAGCGATCGTTCCCAATCGACTGATGGAAAAGATTTGTTGTACTAATGCGTGCCCAACTTCGACAACACGCTCTTCTGGTTTCAGTTGGCCTTCGAGCATCAAACGGAGGTCATCGGTTATATTGTAGATGATGTCATAGCGTCTGATTTCAACATTCTTTTCATCGGCTAGGATGCGAGCATCATTTTCAGGTGCTACGTTAAAACCGATAATCACTGCCTGTGAAGCATCTGCGAGAACGACATCTGCTGCAGTAATTCCGCCGACAGAAGCCTGTAAAATCTTAATTTGAACTTCGTCGTGTGCAAGTTTTTCGAGCTCTTTGCGGATGGCTTCAATGGATCCGCGTACATCGGTACGGACAATCAAATTGATTGTAGTGACTTCGTTGATTCCCAAGCGACCTTCTTCAAGTTGCGATTGAAAATCTTCGAATGAAACACGGATAGTGTTTCCTGAAAGGTTGCTAGCTCGTGAAGTTTCTTCTCGGCGGTCAGCAATCTCGCGTGCATCGGAGATACTTTCCAGCACGTGAAAAGCATCACCGGCTCCGGGGGTCAGGTCTAAGCCTGTGATGTTAACTGGCGTGCTGGGGCCAGCTTCGGTAATCAACTCGTCATTAAGCGGGTTATACATTGCTTTGATTTTTCCATGACTAGCGCCACAAACCACAACATCTCCGACTCGCATCGTACCGTTCTTGACGATCACTTTTGCAATGATGCCTCGACCAGTTTCTTGATGTGCTTCTAAACAAACTCCCGTTGCAGCTCGGCTTGGATTAGCAGTGTATTCATGGAGTTCTGCAATGCCGAGAATAGTGGAACGTAGGTTGTCCATTCCTTCACCAGTAATAGCGCTGGTTCTTACAACTTCAACATCGCCACCCCATTCACTGGGGGTCAACTCGTGTGCGGGTAACTGACCTAAGACGGTGTTCAGTCGCTCTTCGGTCACTCCCGGCAGGTCGATCTTGTTGAGGGCAACAATAATTGGTACTTCAGCTGCTTTGGCATGGCTGATCGCCTCTTCCGTTTGAGGCATAATACCATCATCTGCAGCAACAACGAGGACAGCAATATCCGTTACGTTAGCTCCTCGTGCTCGCATTTCAGTAAATGCTTCGTGCCCTGGCGTGTCGACAAATGAAATCACTTCACCGTCTTTTTCGATTTGGTATGCACGAATGTGTTGTGTGATTCCGCCCGCCTCGCCTGAGACGACATCAATACCAATCAAATGGTCGAGTAGCGAGGTTTTACCGTGGTCGACATGACCCAAAAAGGTGATGATCGGAGGACGGGTAACTAGGCTGCCATCAGTATCTTCAACTGCATCCAATTGTGTGATCAGTGTGTCTTCAAGGGTTTCTGCTTCCTTAAACTCTAGGTCTACGCCGAGGTCCAACGCCAGTAACTGTACGACTTCTTCTTCGATCATGGCATTGATTGTAACCATATGCCCCATGTCCATGAGCGTTGCTTGAACATCACTGGCTGACACGCCGGCCGCTTCTGAAAAACTACGAATGGTACAAGGTAATTCCAAGGCGACTTTCGATTTGCGCGGAGCCGCTGTGTTTTTCCCAGTGCGTTTTAGTGTGCGACGGCGACTACGTCGCTGATTATTTCGGTAGCGATCAATTGCGGTGGCGGATTCTTGTCGCTGCCGTTGACTCTTGCGATTTGCTCGAGCACTGGCCATTCCCGCCAAACCACCACCACCACCTTCTTCTTTAGTAGTGGTATCCTTTTGCCGGCGAGTTCCTTTGCGGCCAGCATTGTCGGGAGATTCTGCTGGTCCTTCTTCGCCACCTTTCGTAAGGTGTTGCAGTGGCCCACGTTTGCTCATCTTGCTTTTCAACGCATCAGACAAACTCATTTCAGGCTTCAGTGTTTTGCCTTCTTCAGGGGCTGCTGTTGGAGCGGTGGGAGCGTTGGGCATTGAAGCGAGTTTAACGACTGGTGCTCGTGAACGATCCGCAGGTTTGCGAACTGGCTTAGATGAATCTTCCTCTGTTGATGGGCTTTGAGATTTACCAAGAACTTTGATGCCCGTACGACGGCGAGGGGTTAACGGGCTCGTGCGTTCGATCGGAGTATCGGCAGGTGATATCGGTTGTTCGGTCGTGGG
>DTSG01000366.1 GCA_012965455.1 Planctomycetaceae bacterium
GGTCTTTCTCTCCGGTATCCGCTAAAAATGTTAATAGGTCCTTTACGTACAATGTGCCAATTACGTTATCGAGATTTTTTTCATAAACCGGCAAGCGAGTTCGCCTCACTTGGTTAAAAAACTTCAAAACTGCGTCCCATGACGTATCGACTTGTAATGCATCAATCTGCGACCTAGAAGTCATTACATCCATAACGTCAACGTCACCCAATTCCATGACACCTTCAATCATATCCCACTCGTCTTCTTCCACGAGTCCATCTCGGACGCCCGCGGTTACAATCGAGCGAATCTCGTCTTCTAATGCTTCTTCGTCGTCTACGGCTGGCTGCTCACGACCCGACAAACGCCAGGCCAGTGCCGCCACAGCATGCACGCCCAACGTAAACGGACTCATCAACCATGTCAGCCCCTTCCAGAAAGTCCATGTGTAATAGATGATCGGCGACGACCATACGGACACCAGCGCTCGAGGGATCCACACTCCAATCGTCAACAGCACCAAGGAAATGGATACCAACGACACCCACCATTGGCTGAATGCAACCGCACCATTCTCGTCTGCCGCCGGAATTTGCAGCAACTTCAGCAATCCAAACGGACTCTGTTGAACAACGCTACTTGGGGATGACGCAACACTCGCGGTCGGAGCAACGATTACAGCCAAAGCTAAACAGATAAACACCACCGACCCAGCTAAGGCGCACAACGTTTCCGACGCCAATGAAATCGCCTGATAGCGATCGCGAACGGTATTAAAGAAAGCAATATTCCCTCGGCGACGGCAATAGTTCTTAAGATCCGACCTTGAGAAATCGTCAAACATCTTAGTGCCGATTGCTCCGATCGCCAACAAAATGGCGCCGAGAATCGCACATGTCATTAAGGTGCCCTGAGACAGCACTATAATCTCACCTCATAAAACATTGAAACAAATATACATCATACCATTTTACGACAATTATACTAATCAGTGTTAATTCGTGGCCCCCGTTTACGTTCGATGCTCAATCGAAAACCGCTTTAAATGCCGCCGCTCTGCCGCTTGCATTTCAATTTTCTGCTGGGGATCTTTGTCGTCATACCCCACCAAATGCAGCGTTCCGTGAATAACGTATAACAATAATTCATGTTCCGCTGGCCAACCATACTCTTGGGCAACCGTCGCTGCCATTTCAGCACTCACGATCACTTCCCCTTCCAAATGCCCAACAGCTTGCTCGAGCACAAAACTAATCACATCCGTCGGATAGTCATGCTGCAAATACTGAACATTCAGCGTGTGTATCGTTGCATCATCAACGATCGCTAGGCTAACTTCCCCTGTACCAATCTCCGCCTCATCAACCACGCCCGACACCGCTGCTCGCAGCTGCTCACAGTCAACTTCATGCTGTGACTGTTCATTGGTAATGAGTACTTTGATCATGGTTCGCTACTGGTAGCCGCTAATCACCTTCCGTTTTTGAATTCCATCAAGCAGTAGCCTGATCTGGGTACTTCACTCGATTGTGCAACAAGGCGGTTTCGGTCTTAATCAAACTCGTTTGAATAATACTCAATTCTCTGAGCGTCAAACCACATTCATCAAACTGTCCATCTAACAATCGTTTCATCGCCAATTCACGCACTAGGTGCTCGATCCTAGCCGGTGCGGGATCATCCAGCGAGCGACATGCACTTTCAACTGCATCCGATAACATCAACACGGCCGCCTCGCGCGTCTGCGGTCGCGGTCCATCGTATCTGTAATCCGCTTCATCAACTTCTTCAGCTTCCCCATTTTCCGATGTTTTGGCCTGATGATAAAAATACTCAACCAACGTTGTCCCATGGTGCTGCATAATAAAGTCAATAATCGCCTCCGGCAAATGATGTTTGCGGCCTAAATCAGCACCATCTTTGACATGCGAGATAATCACCAACCGGCTCATCGATGGCAGCAGTGATTCGTGACGATTATCTACGTCACCACCTTGGTTCTCGGCAAAATACTCGGGCTTGATCATCTTACCAATGTCGTGAAAATACGCTCCCACACGACACAACAAGCCGTTAGCACCAATCGCCTCCGCGGCAGGTTCGCTTAGCGTTGCCACATTTAACGAATGCATAAATGTCCCCGGAGCGCGGCGCTGCAACTCAGTTAACAACGGGTGCGCCGGATCACCCAATTCCATTAAGCTGATGTCGGTCTGCACACCAAAAGCCCACTCAATAATGGGCAACAATCCGGTCATAAAGAATCCAGCCAAGCAGACGCAAAAGCCATACCAAGCCGCACCTTGGAGCAGATTTGTAATGTAATTCGCATCGACAGCTGAACTGCCGAGCAACTGATCCCAAAAATCCAACCCTGTCGAGCCAAACGTCTGCCCTGCGAGAATACTCACACCTAACGTGGTAGCCAGTGTAATCAATCCTCCGCCAAAACCAATCACGATCAGCCGTAACCGCGATCGCAAACGACCCAATAGCAAGGCAGTCGAGGTGATTGCTGAAATTACGATGATATACTCTGCCAATGTACTCCCAGTCGCCACCGCAACAATTAAGGCTACTGTGCTCGACAGTAACAAGGCCGCATCACGGCGATAACAAATAGTCGTGACCATCGTAAACATGACCAACGGTATCAACTCGGCACGCCAAGTATCGGTGGAAGTCGCCGTTGCCAATATTACAACAATGATGACCAATGCCAATAAGCGAACCAAACTCTTGGTATGGTTGACCAACGACGGTTCATACACCGCAAGGTATACCCCACACAATGTAAACAAAGCCAAGTACATCCCATAATTTGCCAAGCCATAGCCCAACGCCTGCTCATAATGAGCAGAACGACCACTGACAATCTGATCGTATTCTTGCCGTAATAGCTGAATATCGACCACCCCGAGTGATTGTGTTGCCGGAGCAAGCATCTGGCCGGGATGATAGCTTTTGAACTGAGTCGCTACTTGAGAACGTTGTGTTTCTCGCTGTTGTTTTGATAAGGGAGCGTTGTACGTCAACGTCACCGAGATCCCATTGCCACGAATCCAGGTGAGTAGCATTTCATGTACAGCCGGAGTGTCTACTTGAGCAAACATGCCTTCTTCAAGGGCCTTAGCAATATGCCCCGACAAGCCCGCTATAATCGAATCTCGATGCAACACCGCTACGCTATGCAACTCAACAATCTGCTGCTCCCCCGCTTGAGCCTGCGTTAACACTTGAACCATATGCTGACTACCTTCGTCGATTCCATGCTCAAGTTCGAGCAACACTCCGTTGGCAATCCATGGTTCAAAAATCAGTGCCAGCACCGCGTTAAAACTGCTCTGTCCTTGATCGCTCGACAACAACAGCTTTAATTGGTCATAAGCCTGCTGCTCTTGTTGCTCGCTCATCGTCACAACCGTCGAGCTATCACTGTCTGTGTCGTCTGTATCCATAGCGGCGTCAGTTTCCGTGTCGCCCTGAGTCTCTTCGCTTTGCTCAGTTGGAACTAAGTCATGATACAACGATCGCCACACCGCTTGATCTAGGTCCTCAAAGGAAGCACTACGACCGACAGCGGCTATCGCTTGTTGTAATAACTGTAGCTGATCAGTCACAGCGTGTGGGTCATGATCATAAACACAGACAGCTTCAGCCACCGCACGTCGTTGACGTGTTTCGGTCTCGACCGGATCCTCCACTTGAAACGCAATCGCGGCGACAATATCTCGCTCCGGAATCATGCCGATACGGTACGAAAACGGTGGCATCCAACCAAACGTAATTCCCCACATGATCGCCGCCGCTAGCAGGCACAGTACCAAATGCCCCCATGTTTTGCCGCTCCTCAGCGCTGTCGTAAATATTTTGCGCAGCGATTTATTCGACACTTCAATCGTGAGCGTGCGAGCATGTCGTTTTTTATTAGATCCGCCGTTGGTTTTCATAGTTTCGTAATCAATAAACTCAATTCAAAATCCAGCAATAAGTGATTAATCAAGATCGCGTGTTATTGCGGTTGTTGGTTGATTTTTCGGGGCGTGTTTCATACGCAGACACAATTTGCTGCACCAATGGATGGCGCACAATATCAGCAGCTGTTAATTCCAAATTAGACACACCTTGGATTTGAGCTAAGCGTCTTGTCGCATCAATGAGACCACTGGGGGTGTTTAACGGTAGATCGATTTGAGTGGCATCGCCGGAAACGACAATCTTTGAATCTGCACCCATGCGAGTCAAAAACATTTTCATTTGTGAAACAGTCGTATTTTGTGCTTCATCCAAAATGATAAACGCTTGGTCCAATGTTCGCCCACGCATGTAAGCCAGAGGAACCACTTCGATAATATCCTGTTCCATAAACTGCTTCATCGTGTCAAATCCGACCAACGCCTGCAGTGCATCAAACAGTGGCCGTAAATACGGGTTAATTTTCGCCTGTAAGTCACCAGGCAAATATCCTAAACTCTCCCCCGCCTCAACCGCGGGACGGACAAGCACAATGCGACGAACATCCTGATGCTTCAACGCTTCCACTGCCATGGCAACCGCTAAAAACGTTTTTCCTGTTCCAGCCGGTCCGACGGCAAACACCAAATCACTATCGCGTATCGCTTGAACATACAATGCCTGACCCGCGGTTCGTGGCGCGATACGACAAGATGAATCCATAACATCAATCTCGATGTCCATCAACTTTGTCTGATTCCCCAAGACCGCTGTCATGACCTGCTGTGTGCCCTCGAGAGTCAAAACACCCTGATGTTGCAATACGTCTTTCATCCGTTCTAGGACCTTAGTCGCATCCGCGACAATCGACTCATCACCAGTAACATGCAACAAACCGTCGCGCAGCGATATCGATACATCCAATTGCTGACGCATTAATCGGAGGTTCTGATCTTGGACACCAAACAACGCAATTGCGTCAAATTGGCGAGAGAATGGAAGAGTTGCTTCGAACATAAACAGCGAAGAACATTAAAACTAAGATAAGAAAAAGAAATTGCTACCAAACGTAACTATAGTTTAAACCTAGCGGGAATGTCAGTTTGCATTCAGCACAACCTATCATTTGAGTGACATTCACAATCTCAATATGCGCTATTATAACTACTATAGCTATTATTAGTAGTATTCATGCTAATTAGTAGGTAAAGTTTACCTGTTCCGCAGGTGCAGGCGAGTGGCAATACGTGGTCGCTATTGAGGCCCAATCAAGCCTGATACCCAAAACAGATAGGCTGGTACGGCAGACAAAGTAATTGAATCAAGAATGTCTAGCACGCCGCCCAAGCCGGGTAACCAACTACTAGAATCTTTTTGCTGCATGTCACGCTTGATCAATGACTCTGCCAGATCACCAAACATGCCTGTTGCAGTTATCAACAGTCCATAGATTGCCCACGCCCAGATTGGCCCTGTCGCAACCACTATGTCAACCTGACCCATTTGAACAAGTGCCGGTGCTAGCCATAGCCCTACAAATACCGCCGCGGCCATGCCTGCTAAAAATGCACCACACGCGCCTTCCATGGTTTTCCCCGGGCTCAATCGAGGCGCCATCTTGTGCTTACCAAATGTCTTACCCATAAAATATGCACCGCTATCACCACACTTAGTCACAATCACAATCGATAGCAGCGCCACCATCCCCCAAGCACTGCTAGCTTCTCTAGGAAATGGAAACGTCCGTAGACTAGTCAGAAAACTCAAGGCAACACCGGTATAAAGAATGACCAACGAACTCGCACCCAATCGAGTGACGACTCCGCCAGGCTCATCATAATGTTTCATCTCGACAACCCACAACCAACTAATCCCTAAGACGGCACCGATCGGAGCCCATCCTAATCGCCCCACCGGACACTCAGCAGGATAGCCGCCGCCAAATGCATCGAGCAATGCAGGAACGAAGGTGAGTACGTGCACGAGTGCCACGGCTAACATGACGTGACATTTACGAATCGACATGCCTCCCGCGATGAGCATGTCCACTAATTCAGCTGTGGCAAGCAGCGCCAGTCCCAGCAACAACGGCATCAACCACAGTCCACCGACCTTCATCAGCGGCTCATGCATATCTAAATACAAAACACCGGCCAACAGACTTATAATCACAGCCGAGGAAAGTAAACGTTGCTTGATCATTTCTCTTAATCCCAATATTTAAAACATAGTTTCGAAAAGGACTCGCTGCTTTAATGCCCATCACCGCTTGGTGAGGACAAGCCACCAAAGCGGCGTTCTCGTTTTGAAAACACTTCCATCGCCTCATGCAAATCAGATTCAAAGAACTCCGGCCAGCATTTGGCAGTGACCCAAATTTCTGCATAACTGATTTGCCATAACAAATAATTACTCAATCGCATTTCACCACTGGTCCGAATCAATAAATCCGGGTCCGGCATTCCAGCCGTATATAAATGGTCAGCGATTAACTGCTCGTCAATTTCCTCGGCCTTGACTGACCCTGCTGCAATCTCAGCGGTAATTTTTTTTACCGCATCTACAATCTCACCCCGTGATCCATAATTGATCGCCAAACACAAACAGGTCCCCGTGTTGGACGCCGTCAGTTCAATCGTCTTGTCGATCTCGTTTAGCACTCGCTCAGGAATACCATCACGGCGACCAATCACTTGCACGCGAATATCCTGTTCCATCAACAAACTGCGTTCCTCGATCATGTACTGCTCAAGCAAGTGCATCAGAAAATCCAGCTCATGTGAGGGTCGTTTCCAATTCTCACTCGAAAGACAATACAGAGTCAGTTGGCCAATGCCCAATCGAGCACATTCCTCAACCGTGCGGCGGACACTAGCCACACCCTGACGGTGTCCCTCAATCCGCGGTAGATTCTGAGCCGTTGCCCAGCGTCCGTTACCATCCATAATAATCGCAATGTGATTGGGTACAGTGGGCTCATCAGCGGGCAAAGGTTGTTCGGCATCTATCATCATGTTTGTTAGTATAGCAAGCTGACTAGATTAGGACGCGTGGAATACACCAACGACGGTCGCTTTCACAATTAGGGATCGTTACGCTCGGTATCACCGAAAACCCAACTAACTATTTAGCCCAGCCAAGGCTGTAACACCATCGGTCAACACAATAGTTTGTGCTCTGTCTGGTCCAACCGATACAACTTCGACTGGCACGCCAACCAACTCAGCAATTCTCGCAACGTAATCTTTAGCTGCTTGTGGGAATTCATCGTAGTTGGTCGTATTTGTTAAATCCGTATCCCAACCTGCATAGGTCTCATAGATCGGTTTGACTCGGCGTAAGTCGTCAGCATCACAAGGGAAATTCGTAATACGCTCGCCGTCTAATTCATAAGCGACACAAATCTTGACCTCAGGAATCTGCGAAATCACATCCATCATCATTAACGATAGGGCGGTCGCACCACTTAACCGAGAAGTGTACCGCACGGCGACTGCATCAAACCAACCACAGCGGCGAGGTCGACCCGTTGTCGTACCGTACTCGTTGCCAAGTTCACGCAATCGCTGGCCATCTTCGTTATCCTGCTCCGTCGGAAACGGACCTCCGCCTACTCGAGTGCTGTAAGCCTTGATGACACCAATGACTTTGTTGATATGTCGAGCGGGAATCCCAGAACCACCGGAGACCCCAACTCCAGAACTGTTGCTGCTTGTTACAAATGGAAACGTACCATGGTCGATATCCAGCAACGCTCCCTGAGCACCTTCGAACAATATGCTGCAACCATCATCCACCGCATCAAGCATAAAGTGAGTCGTATCGCGAACGTAACTCTTTAGCGCTTCAGCATACCCGCTGTATTCAGCGATAATTGCTTCGGCTTCAAGGGGTTCAGAATCGTCACCACCGATGCCAATCAAAATCGCATTTTTCGCTTCGACTATAGAACGTACTCTGTCTGCAAAATCATCACGGTACATATCGCCTAGACGAATAGCAAAAGAACGACCCACTTTGTCGCAATAACACGGGCCAATCCCCCGTAGCGTTGTACCAATCGACTCGCCTTTAATCTTCTTAGCATTTAATAGCTTATCTTCAGCAATGTGCCACGGAAAAACAACGTGGACTCGCTCGCTGATCAGTAGGTTGTCAGTAGTCAAACCCTGAGCAGTTAGACCGTTGAGTTCATCAATTATTGTTCCTGGATTTAACACAACACCGGGAGCGATGACATTGGTCGTCTCTGCGTTCAAAATTCCACTGGGAATCAAGTGTAGTTTATATGTTGTGTCGCCAGTAACCACTGTGTGCCCTGCATTGGACCCACCTAGAAATCGGCAAACAATATCAAAATTGGGAGCTAGCAAATCGACTAATTTACCCTTCGCTTCATCTCCCCACTGCAATCCTATAACACATGTGCCTGGCACAATGCGCTCCTTTCAATCAAATTCACGATTTTGCACAAACATGTCATTCTGAATGTCTTTGAACGTCAGGTCAAGTATCCAGACGCAAATGAAATAACACCTTTTTTCAACTCACAATTCGAACACAATCCATACCAGTCGCTGGCAATTAAAACCCCTAAAACCAAAAACCAATTTCTAAGAATATCTCATGACAAATAAATAGTTCGGCGATTGACCATAAATGTCTATCTAGGTAGATTGAATAGTTCTGTGGTAGTTGTTTTTTCCACGCTAGTTGGCAAAGCTATCACAGAAAATATTTATGACCTCCATTTAACTGCCTAGGCAAAGGGTTCCCCTGTAACGTAAAGCGTTGAATATCGAATCTGATTCGTTTTCATCGCAATAATAGTGAATAAACCAATTCACTCTATACGTTATCGCCAACGAGTTTTGCGAGGGAAAGGATTGAATGATGGCTGATATTGTAAAAGAACTTATTGAATCTGGAGTCCATTTTGGTCACCGCGCTAGTCGCTGGAACCCAAAGATGGCCCCGTATATCTACGCTCGAAAAAACCAAGTCCATATCTTGGACATCCGCGAAACTGTTCGTGGGTTGCTGCGAGCTAAAAAATACTTGAAGCAGGTCGCCGAAGGTGGCAGCCTCATCTTATTCGTCGGAACAAAACGACAAGCAAGTGGAATTGTTGAACGTGAAGCATTACGCGCTGGTATGTCTTTCATTACCGAACGCTGGCTCGGCGGTACGCTCACAAACTTCCGTACGATTCGCGATCGCCTCACTCGACTTGAAGAACTAGAAGCATTGCGCAGCAGCGACGAAATCAATTCCTACTCCAAGAAGATGCAGTCGTCGCTGAATCGTGAATACCGAAAAATGTATCGTAACCTTAATGGTATCCGCAATATGAACCGACTTCCTGAATGTGTCGTGGTTGTTGACCCCAACAAAGAACGCAATGCAATCCGAGAAGCAACCAAGATGGGGATCGCCACGATCGCTCTAACCGATACCGATTGTGATCCTGATATCGTCGATCTACCAATTCCCGGTAATGATGATGGTCTACGTAGCATCGAAGCGATCATTAGCCACCTAGCAGACGCTGTTATCGAAGGAAAAACAGGACAACCTGTCGACCGCGAAGCTGTAATTGCTGCTCGAGTTGCGGCTCAGGCCGCCGCCGCAGAACAAGCTGCTGAAGAAGCCGCCGCACTAGCTGCTGCTAAAGCCGCTGAAGCCGCCGCACTAGCTGCTGCTAAAGCCGCTGAAGCTGAAGCTGCCCCAGTTGTCGTTGCCGAAGAAGCACCTGCCGAAGAAGCACCTGCCGAAACCGGCTTAACCGAAGAAGCACCTGCCGAAGAAGCA
>DTSG01000367.1 GCA_012965455.1 Planctomycetaceae bacterium
CGATTGGTAGGATAGAAACAACTTAGTTGGTCGTTGTTGTCATCATGGCGGGTTAAATCGAGTACACCACCATAGACGTTACGTACGGTCAGATTGGCATTACGACCCTGTTTGGGTTGAGCAATGATTGCTGTTAGCACGTCATTACGGATGGCATAATCGCCGTAAATGGCATCGACTTCTTTTCCGGCGGGAACAAAGTCGTTCCAGTTTTTAGGAGTGAGTCTGGTAACTTCCGTAGCATTTCCGACAGCTGTGACAGCACAGGAGAAGAGCAATAGTGTAACAATGGTGATAGACGTTGTTCTGGACATGGTCGATTCCTAATGCGCGCGGAAAGGTGGAGCTATCTTGGTTAGCCTTTTATTGTAACCCTTTTTAACGAGTGAAACATGAAGTGGGTCAACAGTGAGGCTTCGGCGGATAGACTTCTACGGGGCATGGGTTCGGCAATTTGTATGCCTCACCGCGAATAGCAACCACCTACGCATCGTACTGCGTTGACTGACGGTCACAGGAGGATCGTGTTTTGAATTGGTACAAGAACTAACAACATTTGAACGTTGATTTTATGTACTATTGTCTTATTGGATTTTTCATTATTAGAAACTGCAAGCACTTTCGGGATTTATAACATGCAAGCTCAAGAGATTCTCGACGAAGCAAAAACAATGCAGTCATGGATTATAGATATCCGTCGTCAGTTACATCGTCACCCCGAGTTGATGTATGAAGAATTTGAAACCAGTAAATTGGTGCAAGCTAATTTGACGGAGTTAGGCATCCCTTTTGAAAACGAGATTGCGATTACTGGTGTCGTCGCAACACTAGGCAACGGTGCAGGCCCCTGTGTCGCTTTGCGGGCAGACATGGATGCATTGCCGATTCATGAAGAAGCGGATATTGATTTTAAGAGTGAAGTTGATGGCAAGATGCATGCGTGTGGCCATGATTGTCATACTTCGATGTTATTAGGTGCAGCGAAGTTACTAAAGAACCACGAGGACTTGATCCACGGAACGGTGAAGTTAATATTCCAACCGGCTGAAGAGGGCGGTGCTGGTGGTGAGCGGATGCGGAGTGAGGGAGTTCTAGAAAATCCGGCAGTCGAGCGGATATTTGGATTACACGTCGCGCCGACGCTACCCACCGGAATGTTAGCCGCTCGAGCCGGTACCCTACTGGCAGCGGCGGGGCAATTGAGCATTACGGTTAAGGGCAAGGGTGGGCACGCCGCTCGCCCGCAAGATACGATTGATCCAATTGTGACGGGGTCTAAAATTGTTGTGGAACTGCAGACGATTTTATCACGCGAGCTAGATCCCTTGGATGCTGGCGTGATCAGCATCACGATGATGCATGCCGGATCGGCCTACAACGTGATTCCACCAGAGATCCAAATCGCGGGCACGATCCGCTCGCTGACCTTAGACGGGTTGAAGCACTTGCAATCGCGAGTTGCGGAAATTGCAAAAGGCATTGCGCAGGTCAATCGATGTGAAGCGGAAGTCTCTTTCCCGGGCCACGATTATCCGCCAACCGTGAATGATGCAGGTTGTTGGGAAATGGCTCAACGAGCCGTTGTGGAGATCTTAGGTGAGGGCAAAGTAATGGAGATGGAACCAGTCATGGGTGGTGAAGATTTTGCTTATTACACTGAGCAAGTCCCCGGTTGTTTTGCTTTTCTGGGAGTGGGCAATGAAGAGATTGGCGCGACCTACGGCGTGCACCATCCACAATTTAAAGTGGATGAAGCGGCATTACCCTATGGCTCAGCGATCCATATGAATTACGCGCTGATGGCATTGGATGAGTTGTCATCCTAGTACTGCAGGGCTACGTTCGGCAGCAGTTTGAGATAGTTGTTGGTTAATCCACGAACGCTTGCAGCGATTGGCGGATGCCGTCTTGTAGAGACGTCAGTGGCATGTGGGGAAACAATTCGAGCGTTAGCTCATCGTCTAAATCACAGACGAATGGCATGACCGGTGCGTCGGCGGCATAGCGGATATTGACGTCCGTGGTGATGCCGACTTGGGGAGCCACCTCGCAAATTAAACGGATGAATTCACCTTCATCCACAGAAATTCCGCGGAGGTTAATCACCGCGTAACCATCCAACGGTTCGAGAGCGGCTTGAGCAAACCCGCCGCCGACGTCCGCTACGAAATGATAATGTTCCCGCCCGCGATAGGGGATTTCAAACGGTAGACCAGCCGCCGCTTTCTTTAATGCGGTGGTGGGAGCAGATGTGAGCCCTTGATCGCGGCCAGGACCATAGGTCGTTGATAAACGGACACTAACCGTCGGGATACTTGTTTCCTTGTGAAAAGCGATGGCCATTCCCTCACCAGCAACTTTCCAAAAACCATAGATGTTAGCAGGTTGATATGGCATCGGGGTTTTGACAACTGGCCCGTCGTACATATCCCGTGGTCCGTAGACTGCCGAGGAGCTCGCAAAGACAAATCGTTGCAGTGTTGAACCGAGTTGCCGAGCGGCGTAAAACATGTTGGCTGTACCACCGACGTTAACGTCCATTCCGAGCAGCGGAGTGGCTTCGCAGGCCGGCGTTTGGAAGGCGGCGAGATGAATGATGACGTTTGGTTTAGCTTGGGTCACGGCAGCCACGACTGCTTGGCGGTCTGTGATATCACCGGTGATGATTTCTAGTCGTTCGTGGTACTTGGCATCAATCCGAGACAGGTCGCCATGGCGGCAAAACCCAACGACTCTATCGGCGCCGTTGTCGAGCAAGTAAGCTACCGTTGCTGCTCCAATACATCCCGTGGGACCACTTACAAAAGCGATTGTCATATCTAAAATCCTACAGGGTGTGCTGCGAAGACTGTGTTGTACAATGATGGGGGTGAATATCCTTTTTATTATGGCACATTGTAAGTGCCATCTTCAAGCAGCCCAACAGTCGAAAGCGATCTGGTTTTGTTTAAGTATTTTGAACGCGATGCAGATAGCGACGTTATCTGGTTCGCTTTGCAGAAGTTCTGGGCCCTGTTTGCTCTCGCTCTCTTTGTCGTGACCTGCGGATTGTGGTTGCCCCAGACGCTGTTTCCACAGGTTGCGTTGATTGAGCTGTTTAATGGCTGCCCAAGCGAAATTACCTATGCTGCGATGGCAGTTGTTTTTATCGCCCTGTTATCGATCCTCGTGGGTAAGTTCCCCTGCGATTCGATGCCTAGATCGCTGAAAATCCGTTTTTTGTTGTGGGGTATATTAGTTGACGCCATCGTACTGTTGTGGCTTACCGATCAACATCGTATTCAGCCTTGGGCAGTACATTTAGTTGTAGGAGCCTTGGTTTTTATCAGCTGTCGACCCCAGCGAGGTGTGGCGCTGCTTCGGATACTTGCGATTAGCATATATATTTATTCAGCGCTGGGAAAATTTGATTATCAGTTTATGCACAGTGTGGGACCACAATTATTGGCAGGACTGGCTGAGCTGATAGGTGTAGACATGCAGACGTGGGACTCAACGTTGGTGTCCAAGTTATCTCTGCTGTTGCCATTGGGAGAATTACTGATCGGCATAATGTTGTGTCATCGCCGCACGCGAAAGCTAGCTGTCCTTAGTGCGACAATTATGCATATTTGTTTGGCAGTGTTATTCAGTCCAGTGGGATTAAATCATGAATGGGGAGTGGTGGTGTGGAACGTGTTTTTCATTTTTCAAAACGACATGCTCTTTGGCACGACGTTGTTGGCTGGTGTTTCCAAGTGTAGGTCGAAATCCAAACCAGCTACCGCAGCTGCTGAAGTCGAATTATCTGGGCATACAATTGATAAACCCGTGAAACCTCAGACCCTGTGGATCGGCCAGTTGATCCTTACGGCTGTGTTGGTTTTACCCGCGTTAGAGCCGTTTGCCGTGGTGGATCATTGGCCGAGTTGGGGATTGTATTCGCCCCGCAATAGCCGTGTTCTAGTACGGGTATATTTGTCGGCGGGCACAAAAACGGATGAGATAGAGGAGTTCTTTCAGCCTCAATTCGGCAATGCACCGTTTCGTGTGTTGGACCTAAGTCGTTGGTCCCTCGAGACATTAGGGGTGCCGATTTACCCTCAACAACGATACCAGTTAGGTGTGGCTTTAGCTGTGGCTCAGAAATATAATCTTGGCCGTGCGATCGAGGTTGACCTACTGAGCATGTCTGATCGCCTGACCGGTAGTCGAGAGCGAGAAACATTGCGGGGAGTTGAGGCGATCAAAATGGCGTGCCAGCGTTATCGTCTCAATGCAGTTCCTGCGCCGTTTCTGCACTCGCAGGGGCGCGAATAAACAAACACATCAATCTTTCGGGATGAGACTATTCCACCAAGTCGCGTTCGGCTTAAACTCGGGTTTCAGGTAGTTAGCATGTCGACTCTCTAAGCCTTTTAACTGGCCGCTGCTGCTACTCTTGAGTTGAGATGCTTTGGCAGTCGCATTAAAGCGACTGTCAGCAACGGGGATTTTCGCATTGGTCTGGGCAAGCCATTGGTCGAGTTTCTTGCGCAAGCTCTTGGCAATTTGCCCTTGCGAGGCAGCCAGATCTGTTTGCTCACCGACGTCATCAACCAAGTTGTATAGCTCGTCACGCCCGTCTTCGTAATAGTGAATGAGCTTCATGTTCCCCGAGCGAATAATGGACGACGGTTCTCCGCCCTGATTGCCATAATGCGGATAGTGCCAAAACAAGTCACGGTCGGCAATGTCGCCACCATTTAACAGAGGCAGCAAACTGACCCCATCGATGTGTTGTTTGGGTTTAAGCGGTAGTCCGGCAAGCTCTAAAATGGTTGGATAGAAATCGGTACCGGTGACAGGTGTTGGATTGGTCGAACCGGCTTTGGTTACCTGGGGAACATGGATGTAATAAGGTTGTAAAATGCCGCCTTCCCATTGGCGACCTTTGCCACCACGCAATGGCAAACAGGAAGTTGCAAAGGCATCACCAGAGGACACTCCACCATTATCCGAGGTGAAAATAACGACCGTGTTTTCCTCTAGTCCGAGGTCGGTCAATTGTTTCATCACGATTCCTACGGCGGTATCTAGGGATTCCATCATGCCGGCATAAATTGGATTATCTTGCACCTGGCGAACCGCCTTGGTCCGATCAAATTTGAACCGATCTGTAACTAAACCGTGATCTATTGCTTTCTTTTGGTATTTTTTCCACAGCTCTTGGCTTGTTTGTATGGGCGCGTGCACTGAGTAAAAGGAAAGATACGCGAAGAACTTTTCATCTTTATTCGCTTCGATAAAGGCAGCCGTTTCCTTGGCAAGTCTAATCGGCAATGATTCTCCTGGTGGCCCGTTGTCCATCTTGGGGTTGTTGTAGGGAGCAAAAAATCCACCCGGCGGGCTGCCGCGATGGTGCCCGCCAATATTAATGTCGAACCCGTGATCCTCGGGGAAAGATCCTTCACCGCCAAGGTGCCATTTGCCAGCAAAGAAGGTTTTATAACCTCCCATCCGCATCGCTTCGGCTAGTGTCGTGTCCGCTAGTGGAAGCGAATGATTGTACGCTGACGGTAGCACTCGGTCATTGCGCTTCCAAGCAGTGCCGCTCGACGCGCCGATATAGTCAGTGATACCGTGACGTGCTGGGTAGGTGCCGAGCAAAATACTTGCCCGCGAAGGACTGCAAACTTGACACGTCGAATAGCCATTGGAAAACTGCATTCCGCTATTGGCAATGGCATCAATGTTGGGTGTCTCATGAAACTTACTGCCTTCGCCGCTCATATCCATTTTGCCAAGATCGTCCACAAGAATGAACACGAAATTTCGCTGTTCTGCTGCGACAGCGATGGCACAGGTTGGTAAAGAAAGAAGTAGCAACGAGAAGATGAATTTCATGGATAGACCGTATGATTTCTTGTTAGTGAAGATTGGAGTGTTTGAAGTTGTTGTTGTCATTTTGAAAAGATATTTTCAGTATAGTTAAATATGTTCTTCAATGAATGCTGGAGTTGGCTCTATTTTCGAAGCACGTTATCGATGGCTTGTCGAATTGCTTTTTCTGATCCGGGGCCAACCCACAGCCAAGAATCTTTGAAGTTTTCGGCAAAGATGGCTGCGGTTGGAATGTACCCGGGCCACGATTCTCCATAAGCAAGACACATCACGAACTTATTTTTTGCGGCGGCCTGAGCCATTAATTGATAGCCGATAAATGACTCACCGGGAAACAACAGAATTTGGGCCGCTCCCAAATCGACACAGGGAAAGTCAATCGCTTGCCCGCTGGCGACGCGTCGGCGACTCGCCAGTCCCATAGCAGCCAAGATTCTCTTCTCGACAGAAAGTTTCTCGTTGGCAACATCTGCTTCCAAGCGTTTGACGGTGAGATGGTCGCCGGGATGAAAAGGTAGTTGCAATTTTGTGTTGCGGATGTTTAGCTGTTGGAGCGGGTACCGTTTCGTGTTATCTGCTGCTTTAGCCATCGCTTGGTACAATCGGTCAATCAGTTCTTGGCGGTGGTCTTCTGACCCATTGTTAAATTTCCCAGCTGTAATATCCCCAGCGCATCCGGGCACAAATATTTGGCGTATTGATTGGTCCTGTCGCTGTAAACGGGCGCGGGCTAGACCCACAAAGTCCGCGGAGACGACTCCTTGGCCATAATAGCTCATCGGGTGGGTCGCATAATGATGCATTTGCAGTAGCGGTTTGTCATTATTGAAAAATGTGATGGTTTTTAGCATCGAATCAATGTCGCCCTCTGCAGCGGCGGCGAAATATTTGTTGCCACCGCTGCGGCTACCTCGGCCGTAGGTAACCGTTCCGTTTTCCAGTACAACACGGCGGTTGGACGCAATTCGCAAGACTGGCGTTTCGCTGATTCCAAAATGAGTGACGGGGGTGGCCAGGTCCAAGCTATCTTGTACGGCTTGAGATACTCGAGCCAATGTTTTGTCATGCCAAGTGACATGGTAAAGCTCATCTGGTAGCCCGACGGCGGCTAGGATCTTCGCTGCATCGCGGTCACTCCCCGGCGCATCATGTTGGTGCCGTGCCGTAACGAGTACGTTTTCTCTTACGGTACCGGCTGCTTTGGCGAGTGCTTCACGCCATTGGTCAAAGGCACCATTGCGAACTTCACACCAATCGAGTGCACAAAGTACGACGGTTTGTTTGCCATCAGAGAGCACAAATCCATGGGCTAATAATGGGTCGGCAACGCGTTTACTTTTGGTTGGAAGAACTCCCATACACCGGTGGTTCAAAGGAATGGTGACATCGGCTGAGAATGTCGCCAAACGGAACTCGCTGGCATCGAGCACGCAAGAGAATGTAACAATTAATAATGCGCATAGATATTTCATGATGATTTAACTTATACTATTAGCGTGTTCAGTTTCCGTGGAACGGACCGCGAGTGGTGCACAGGTTGACAGTCGCGATATTCATTTTATCATGAAGTAAGGTTGATTGCTTGAATGCACTTGGCGTAAAGAATATTACTGCTTTACGACCATTGGTTTGCATGGATTGGATGGAAACGAGTTATGGAACAAATCGAATTAAATAAGAACGGGGAAATTACTGTCGTTCAATTCAAACGCAATAAATACCTAGCGAGTGATGATATTCAACAGATGGGCGACGAGTTGTTTCAAGTTGTCGCGGATGGTGCGACTCAAGTTGTACTGGATATGTCGGCTGTTGAATTTCTATCGAGTGCAGCGCTGAACCGGCTGATCATGTTGAACAAGAAGTTCAAGGATGTTGATGGTGCATTGCGATTGTCCGGATTAACATCGGAAATTGACAAGATTTTCACGATCACGCGACTTAATACTCTGTTTAAAATCCACCCAGATGTCCCTTCTGCTTTAGCCTCGTTTTAGGGGGATAAGTGTGACGTCAGTGGAAAAAGTGCTTCTTGGAAGTTGCGCGCGTGGACGCCGCTTTGTTGCCACCGCAGGTTTCGTATTGTTGGTGTTATGCACTTTGGGTACGGTGCTTGTGCAGGCGGACACGTATGAAGATTGGCAACGGATGCGAGACATTCCTCGTAGCGGATATGTTGCTAATCGAGCGGGATCTCGAATTGAAATTGACGGTCGGCTAGATGATGCTGCATGGCGAGGAGCCCGGTGGTCAGATCGATTTCAAGATATCGAAGGCAACGCAAAACCGCGACCTCGATTTGATACCCGTGTCAAGATGTTGTGGGATCGTAAGTATCTCTATATTGGAGCTTTTCTTCCTGATCCGCATATTTGGGGAACGCTAACCGAGCACGATAGTGTGATTTTCCATGACAATGATTTTGAAGTCTTTATCGATCCTGATGCGGATAATCATGAGTACTACGAATTTGAAATCAATGTTCTCAATACGGGGTGGGATCTTTTTCTTGACAAACCATATAAAGATGGAGGCAAGGCTGATAACGGCTGGGAAATCCCCGGACTCAAGACGGCGATTCACATTGAGGGAACACTCAACGACCCGTCCGATATTGATCAATATTGGTCCGTGGAAATTGCTATTCCCTGGAAAGCGTTGAGTCGGCATTCCCATCGTCGCTACCCACCGTCTGCTGGCGACCAATGGCGAATCAATTTCTCGCGGGTGCAGTGGCAGACGACCGTGGTGGATGGAAAATATAAAAAGGTACCTGATGTCCGCGAAGACAATTGGGTTTGGTCTCCGCAGGGTATTATCGATATGCATCGTCCCGAGAAATGGGGCATTGTGCAATTCTCAACGCAACAAGAGAGTGTTGTTGGATTGAATCCTGATGTGACGGCGAACGCGCGGAAGATGTTGATGGAGATTTACCACAAACAAAAAGCAAATCATCGCAAAACGGGTGACTGGTGGACGACGCTAGAGCAACTAGGAATCGGCTCTGCTAAAGCCGCCGGTGTGGTGATCGAGCAAACGGATGCTGGTTATCTCGCAAAGATTGCGCTGCCAGATGGACGGACCGCCTGCGTCACACAGGATTCGCGACTGTGGATCAAGTAGCGGCAAGGCGTTGCTTGGCAAACATTGGCGGTCCCATTTGTATTTCGCTGCAAAACGTGGGATACTAGATGTGAACTGAATGATATGCGTTCAATCATTGAAAGCTGTTCTGTGGGTGACAAAATGAAATATCTGTTATTGGGTTTGATAGCGCTCTTTTTTGTAGGAGAAGCTGACGCTCGGCAACCTGCTGAACCAGTTTTGCCCGCTGGTTGGACAACCAAAACACCTCGGGCAGAGATTGCTCCCGAGTTTGCTTATCTTGCAAGGGGCGGACCAAAGGGACAAGGCAGTTTGACGATTTCGGCTGATAACCAAGAGGGGCTATTTGGTTGGTTTGAAAAGACATTTGAAATCAAAGGTGGGCAATATTATCGATTTTCGGCATTGCAGCGTACGCGGGGAGTAAAATTGCCTCGTCGCACGGCTGTTGTGAGAATTTTGTGGCGTGACGCTAACGGAAACAAGGTGCGGCACAACGAGCCCACACCGGCTTCTTATGCCACCGGAACTCTGCCGCCAGCGGAACCAGAATACCCTGCCATTGCACGGGATTTGCCAAATGGCTGGAGGGAAGTTGCCGGCATCTATCGAGTGCCTGATAAAGCGACCCATGGGATTGTCGAGTTGTATTATCGGTGGGAAGCACGAGGCAAAGTCGAGTGGTGCGATGTGCTGCTTGAAC
>DTSG01000368.1 GCA_012965455.1 Planctomycetaceae bacterium
AATCCAAGGCCAAATGAAAAGTTAGTACCGGGAGTGGCATTGACGAATTGCTTTGTAAATTCAAACGTCTGCGATGTCGGACTGACTCCAGCAACCAACGTCGGCTTAATTTGTTGTTCCGCCATAACCTTACGGCCATTGATTTGCTTATCCTGTTTGGTGAATTGAAAGTAGACCAGGTGACAAGTCAGTTGATTATCGAACAAGTCTGCGAACGACTGAGCATCACCATCAGCAAGTAATTCGATCTTAATACGATAAGTCCCTGGGAACGGACTACGAACTTCTTGCGCAAGAATTGCCGATGTCGTCTTCGCTATTTCCGTAGTTGGCCCGCCAAACGAAAACTGGGCATGTTGGAGTAATTCTAGTCCTTGGATTTTTTGGGGCTGCGCCAACGAAATCACCACACCGTTGTCTGTCGGCGTAACGAGTTGCCGCCAACCTTTCGGACGCGATGGAGTTTGAGCAGGACGGATTCCATCCTCCATTTGAAACTGCGTGTTACCGATGATTCTCTTTTCATCAAACACTGGCACACGGTTCACATCCCCAGTCGATGGGACAAGATCTAGGTTCTCTTTTTGTTCGCCCAGCAAACGGAACAAAGGTTCTTCCTGGCTCAAGGATAATTCTCGTCCGACGGGGTCGGTGAATGTCCCACGATGATCTAAGCCGAGTAAATGAAAAATCGTCGACGTCAAGTTACCCGGTTCAACTCGATCCGTCAGTGGATAAGCACCATCGCGATCCGAACTACCGTAGATTTGGCCTCCCCGAATTCCCGCTCCCGCCAGTGTGCAACAGAACACACTGCCCCAATGATCGCGACCACCTTTTGCATTAATCTTGGGCGTTCGTCCAAATTCGCCAATCGCCACGACAAGTGTTTCATCGAGCAATCCGCGCTGTTCGAGGTCCGTAATTAAAGCGGAATACCCTACGTCAAAAATTGGGCATAGTACGTCCTCCAGACGATCGTGATTTTGGGCATGCGTATCCCACAAGGGATTATCTGACGCATTATCACCCGGTTCGCGTGGCCAATTAACGTGAACCAAACGTACACCCGATTCAATTAACCGCCTCGCCAACAGTACACATTGACCCCATCGATTACGACCGTAACGATCACGCACGGCAGCAGGTTCTTGATCAATTGAAAACGCCGTTCTCGCTTTTCCCGACGTCAATAAATCAAACGCTTGGCGTTGATAGGTTGAAAAGACCTCCAAGCTCTTAGCGCCATCAATTTCCCGCAGCCGATCCTCAAATTGTTGTTGTAATCTACGGCGCTGTTGCAAACGTCCGGTGGTTATTCCAAGAGGTTCGAGCCCTTCAATACGGTAGTCTTCACGTGACGGGTCACCGACAAATCGCTCAGGATTCCATTGAGCCCCCATCAATCCGCCTGTTTGCCCAGCAGGTGTAACACTGGCATTCAAGCGAATAACATCTGGGATCATCACCGTGCTCAAACCAGGCATAACGTCACTCGGACGATATCGTTTGATTTGCGATCCATAAAAAGGCCAGTCCGTCGGCTGAATCGTGCGGGCATTCGGGCCTTGATACTTATAACCGGTCAGCACCCAATGCCCACTACTGGAATGAATATTATCATCCGTTGCCATACTCCGAATAACCGCCAATTTATCAGCCAATGCTGCAGTTCTAGGCAACAGTTCGCAAAACTGCATACCGGGTACGGTAGTTTGAATTGGTTTAAACGGGCCGCGAATTTCTACGGGCGCGTTAGGTTTGGGATCGAACGTTTCATGTTGCGGAGGCCCACCATTGAGATACAAAAAAATCACATTTTTGGCTTTACCAAACGAAGGGCCATGCAACTCTTCGCTGGGCGAAGCGCTCAATAGGCGCGGCAGCGCGAGGCCCCCCATTGCAA
Source organism: Planctomycetaceae bacterium (assembly GCA_012965455.1). GTDB lineage: Bacteria > Planctomycetota > Planctomycetia > Pirellulales > Pirellulaceae > UBA721. The sequence continues at coordinate 1,907 of DTSG01000368.1, forward strand.
GCCCTCCCACGCGAACCAACTCTCGACGATTCATCGGGTGCATGATCTTTTTCTCATTCGATATTATCAAAACGGCAACGTGTATTATACCGTATCGGTGGTTGGCTAAACGGGTAATCTATTGCCACATCGCAATTCCCAATTGTAACATTTGTGTTACGGAGTTTACCCACTCCGCAGAGGCAGGCGGGCGCTCATTCATGGTTCAAACTGACAGTCACAGCAGGTCACCCGACACTATCGTAATGTGTGTATAATGAAGTTCATGTCAAAGCTGGACAACAATTGGACGTTTCTGCATGTCAACGATAGTCACATGGGCACACCACGTAGTTATCGATTTCGCCCTGCTGTAAATAGACGCTGGGCAGCAATTCGGCAACAAATGCTCGCCATCAATGCAGATCTCGTACTGCACGGAGGCGACTTAACTCGCGACGGTGATACGCATGAATTCGAATATGAACAAGCCCGAGATGACTTGGCCGCATTTGAGTGCCCCGTTCACATCATTCCAGGCAATATGGATGTCGGTAACAAACACACGGATCGTAACGGAGCAAAAAAACGCTGGGACCCGCTGGGACTCGGCTGGTATGATCCCGACCTTAATATGACTGCCGCGCGGCTCGAGTTGTTTACCCAATACTTCGGCCCCATTCAATGGTCTTGGGTACACCGCAATGTACGATTCACCGGTTTTTACGCTGCCGTAGCTGGCTCCGGGCTGCCGCAAGAAGAAGACTTCTGGCG
>DTSG01000369.1 GCA_012965455.1 Planctomycetaceae bacterium
CACGGCTAACACCGGTGTTGGGATTTTTGAATTCGTCTTTGTAACGCTGATTGGTCGCGATTACTGATGCACGAGACTCATAAGGTCCGTTCGGAAAAATGAATCGCGGCGTTTGGCCGGCCTCAAGCCAAACACGGAAAGTAAGCCATTCCGGTTTATCGTCAGGCACTATCGCTTTCCCGAGCACCGGTTCAACCGACTGAGGATAATGGATGTGCCCCTTGGTTACGTCACCGGGCACGACACCAATTTGGAATGGTTCTGTAAAGTCAATCCGAAAGATTTTGGGGTCATAGTGTGTGTCTCGGTGTAACGCCTGCGCATGCACTTCGATGTCGTAAAGACCGGAAACTGGGACGCCCTCAAGGAAATCCTCAATGTGACCATAGCCACCTTGGCGGGTGTCGGTATTGGGTTGTTCGTAGAGGCAGAGAAAGTTGTAATTAAAAACACTCTTATGGGAACCAGACAGTTCCTCATATTGCCTGAAATTGTTGGTGAAGTGCCATTGTTTTTCCTCGGTCGGAGGTTTGCCAAGGCGAAGATCGACCATGCGGGATGCCGCCTGAAAATATTCGTCGAGCAGAAATCCAGACGTCACGAGTGTTTCGCCGATGGTATCGATGTGATGGCTCGTTGCATCTTTGGGGAAATCCGCGGTCAACCCGAGAGTATCAACGCGGCGATTGAACAAGGCAGCCATCGTATTTTCATATTCCCGATTCGAAAGGCGGCGAATGACGGTGCGACCGCCTGTAGAATCAAACCTCCCCCGTGCTTCGGCAATTGCTTCACGCAAATGCGTTATTAGTTTCACCCGTTGTTGGTCATCCGGCTGAGATGCGTCTGAGGGTGGCATCAATTTCAGAGTCAATTGATCAATCATTTCATCAGCAGTGATAAGCTGGGCAACCGTCTTGATAGGAAGCTTGAACAGGTCAAAGTTGCGTTCGCCTTCCTGGACATCATCGCCATGGCAATCTGCACAAAAGGTGCGAATGAATTTACCCACATCTGCCTTCTTCTTATCGCGTTCTGTTGCCACGGCGTTATCCGTATGCAGAGACCCGCAGGAGATAACCACAACAAGAAGCAATAAGTATCTGAGAACCTGTGGCACACTCATGGCATTCATAATCAAGAAAAGGCACCGGTGCTGGTGCCGAAGGATTCTGTTTGAACGCCAGTGCGCTGTGCAATGTCGACAAACAGATTACATAGCGGGATTTTCTGGGTGCCCTTGGTTGGGACTTTTTTGTATTCGCCGGACTCATAACCTCCACCGGCGAGAACAATTGGCAAATCGCTGTTCGTGTGTGAACTTCCGTTGCCCATACCACTTCCGAAAAGTACCGCAGTGGAGTCGAGCAGCGACCCGTACTCTGTTTGCATTCCCGACAGTCGGGTCAAGAATTTGGAAAACTGTTCGAGTTGGTAAGTTTCCAGGGTGATCAAATTTGCGACCACCTCCTTGTCGTTACCGTGGTGGGACATGCTGTGGTAAGACCTCTCGATGCCGAGGTTTTGTGGCAGAAAGCTTCCGCCGATTTCCAACGTTGCGACACGAGTGGAATCAGTTTGCAGGGCCAGTGCAATCAACTCATAGAGCATCGGCAGGTCATCAACCGTATTGGTATTCGCTGGTTTTTCAAAGGGAGCATCAGGTTTGGGGTGCTTGGTCCAACGCTTACGTATCTCAATCTTCTTTTCGACGTCACGGATCGAACTGAAATACTCGTCGAGTTTATTCCGGTCTTCTCGGTTAATACGTTGGGAGAGGTCTTTTGCCTCTTCAAGAACGGAGTCCAAAATCGATGCTTGTAGTTGTGTTTCCCGTGCCCTGCGGGCACGTTGCGCGGGCGTATCACTTTTGAAGAGTTTATCAAAGAGTTCAGCCGGCGCGGTGATCGGTGGAATTCTCACACCTGATCGTGTCCATGACATTTGGCACCCGCCATGTATGCCGCCTTCGGAGCCAACGGTGAGTGATGGGAATCTGGTATTGCCACCGATTTTGTCAGCGAGATATTGATCGAGAGTCATGTTTCCGTCATGCCGATTCTTCGACTCATGATGCAAGACGCCTGAAAGAAACGTGTGGACCGCGAAGTGTCCGCCCCGCAAACCATGATCGAGACCACGGTATACGGTGAATTTGTCACGATTCGCCATCAGTGGCTTCAATAGCGTGGTGTCTTCGTACGCTTTACCGGACTCTTGCGGAAAAAAGTGCTTTTGCTGGAATCCCAACAGATTGCCCACTGCGACAAAACGTCGCGGGTCAGATTGCTTGGAATCTTTGGTTGGGCGTTGGGAAAGACTCGCCTCAGCACCGGTTGCGAGCGATGCCAAAGAGGGAAGGAGCAGTGTTCCAGTTACCGACTGCAGAACGAACCGACGACGATGAAGGTGGGTAGATTTTGCCATGCCGATAGTCTACCACATCAGCTGTTGAAATTTCAGGGCAATATCGTTGGGAGTAACACTGTATTGGGGGATACCGGAATTCCCTATTTCAGTTTGCCCCTTAACAAGAATTCATTCTTAACCTAATTTACAAGGGTCAAATCACACATGCGGATGTGGCGGAACTGGCAGACGCGCTAGATTCAGGTTCTAGTGTCCTCACGGACGTGGAGGTTCAAATCCTCTC
>DTSG01000370.1 GCA_012965455.1 Planctomycetaceae bacterium
GCTATGAGTTGTTCAGTACGACTTCCAGCGATTTCAGCAAGAGTCAATTCGCGTTTTACAATTTCCTGGGCACGGTCTAAATCAGTGTCTCCATTGAGTTGAATTTCAACCATCCGCATTTGACCTAATTGTTCATTTATTTCATTCATCGTTCCAAATGCGCGAAGTTTACCCGCACTGATAATCCCAATTTGATCACAAATTCTGGCCAGCTCTGGCAGGATATGACTTGTGACAATCAATGTTTTTCCCAGATCGGCAAGTCGCAATAACAAATCACGCATTTCAATTCGTGCTTCCGGGTCCAAACCATTTGCCGGTTCGTCAAAAATTAACACTTCCGGATCATGCAGCAAGGTGCGAGCAATACCAACCCGCTGTTGCATACCGTGGCTTAGTGCCTCGACATAGCGATCTTGCATATAGACCGCACGTGTGATTTCCAAAACTTCGTGGATGCGAGCTCTACGTTCTTTGCGAGGAATCTTAAATGCGGCGCCAAAGAAATCGAGGTACTCGCGTACTCGCATATTACTGTAGCCACCAAATCGGTCAGGCATATAACCGACAAGTTTTTTGATGCGATGTGCTTCCGCCAGACAATCCACGCCTGCGATAATCGCTCGGCCTTTCGTTGGTTTGGCGAGACCAACTAAGATCTTAATGGTCGTCGTTTTCCCGGCACCATTGGGTCCAATAAAACCCAATATACGTCCACGTTCAACCGTCATCGACAAATTGTCAACCGCGGTAAACTCGCCAAATTTCTTGGTCAAGTTCTCAATAACAACAACCTTGTCTGGCGACGGAGTCGTTTCTTTTTCAGCTTGGTCGTCTTGGTTAACTTGATCAGCTTGATCAGCTTGCTCAGCCATCGTAATGCCTCACTCCACCTTGGGAATTTTAATTAATAAGTAATTGATTTAAGTGTTCGATTTATATTTTGTGTTGATGGATCCGAATTAGGGTCGTGCTAGGGTCTCGCCCTCAAGCGAAATATCCACATCACGGATGAACCACGAGTAATTTGTATCTCGCGCTCGCATCGCCTCACGTGTTTCACCTTCAATCGGATCAAGTCCAATATTGAAGCCTAAGTACAAGTAGCCGTGTTGGTCGACAGTCAAGTAGGTTACATCATCAATAACAAACTCGATTGCTGCGTTGGGCGATTGTATCGTAGCAAGAATTTCCGGAATGATCCGACCTTCATCATCAAACGACCCTCCTACGGAATTTACTGGTCGTCCCCCAGCTGAAATGTCCATCAAAACAGTCGCTTTGGTGATCTTCGCCGGCAACACGGATGGGGGAACTTTCGTGCGAATCCAGAATTGGTGTTGTGAATTGTGCGGCTCACGTACCCACTTGCCCTTAACATTGTCATACGCAACGGACGCTCCAATACCATTGGCACTAACCACGTCGTATTGCTGGTAGATCGATGGTACGACGAACCGCGTTTCTGGTTTTGTGTTTTCAACATGTAACGGAATGGCTGTCAAAGCTGATCCAATTTTGTTTTGATCGCCAGGGAACGCAAAGCCAAGATCGAGCGGTGAACTCCAGACAAGTAATGTATAACGCGACGGGAAGGTGACCGTTTGGTTTTCATTTCGACTCAATAGAGAATTAACGAACTCTAATCGCCTAATCGCTTCACCATCCATGACCGGCGTTGTAGCATCAATTTCGCTGTTAGATAGTTGCGTATTGAATACTCTGAGTTTGCCATCGACAAGTTCCACGCTACTACGCTCACCTAGAGGACTTACCAACATTGCATGATCAATATCATTGAGCCCCGGCAATTGATAACTTCCAACCAGTCCTGCAGCGGTTAATGTTGCCGTTGCGACCATAGAATCTTCCAATCGTAGCGGTTTTTCAAACGGATAACTACGAACCGTTCCGCCAGGCATCATCAATCCTTCCCAATGCCATTCGTCCATATCAGTCCAAACCATGCGAATATTAGTACCTATCAATTCTGTCATATCAGGCCAGAAGACTCCGCCGCCAGTCACTGCGATATCATCAGCTACCGATTCCTTGTTATAAACAGCTCCGATCCCCCGTATCACAATATCTCGTGATCCATGCTCCGCATTTATAAACTGTACCGAGCCGACAAGATTCTCCAGACTACTCCGTTTGGCTGCACCAACAGCATATAGATAACTCGAAAGCACAATCACAATTACTGGGGCACCGGCAAGAATCAACTCCAAGCGGCCTTTGCGATGCAGAAAGAATCCCATGGCAATAATAGCACCACAAAATACTGCGAACACCGCGATGATGTGTCCCCGCGAGACAATTTGAAAACCAATTTTCAGTTTCAGAAAAGAATCAATATCTTTTACTTTCGAGGTCGCTGTGTATTGAGCTAAGCGTTTGTTTTTGTCTGCTACGGTTTGGAGGTCATCACTATTTTTAACAACCATCGATTTCTTTTCCGTAGCGGTTACGGCAAAATCTGTTAGAGCTTTTTCCGACGGAGTAAAGAAACGGTTCATTAAGTCTTCCAATGGTTCCAGCGCCAGCAGGTCCCTGGAGATCGCTGGATGCGTGCGATTCCGTACCCAAGCTTCACTGCTCAGTGTCGTGAACAGAATTTCGCCGTTACCATACTTCATCCAAAAGGCTGCTGGGATATCACCAACTTCGTGGGTAACCTCAACTCCATCAACCATCACGTTGATCATGCGGACGGGAGTATCATATTTGTTTTGAGATCCAACCAATCGTTGACCGCGTGCAATGGAAGTGACTACGACAGTGGTGAGCTCGCGAGTTTCTAGTTCGACTAAATTCAACGAATCACCGAGCAAGCGTCGAGCGAACGCTGTGCCGGTTCGGTCAAGCATGATCCAAGCACGCCCGCCGCCCATGATCCAACTTCGAATCGAATTGGTTAGTGAAACATCTTCGGAATATCGACCATCAGCAATAACGAGTTGATCAAGGCTATCTAACGACAATGAACTGGGAGCGATACCTGATAGTTTAGGCGTAAACATAACCGTGCCAAGCTTTTTAGCCTGCCTAATAGATGTGAGCATTCGCAATGTAATACTACTTATGTCCTCGACATCAACGCCGCGCTTGGCAAGATAATCTCGCATTTCTATCGTCGCGGATTCATCCTCTGGAATGTAACCCATCGCTGGCTTGTTGAACTCGGTATTAATCTGAGCGGCAGCGTGCACTTTTTGCAACGGACTTACGACCATCACCTCAGTTCCACCCTCCTGACGAGAAATAATGCTGCGCAACATCAAGCGGCCAAACCGTAAGCGTTCATTTTCCGGTTTATGATCCGGTACTCGAATTGGGTACCACACAATGCGACGAGTCATCGAGGGTACGATGAACGTCCGGGTAAACTGCACGGCATTGTCTGCAGGGTTGTCAGTTTCCCAATTCGCCTTAATCGACATCTTTTGTTCACGATCCGTAGGGTTCCAAACCTCAGCCGACAAAATCCCCCAGCGGCTTGGAACAAACGAGCCAAACCCTGACGTCACACCGATGCGTTGAACAACCGGCTCGGTGAGTGGCTTGCGAGGGGGCTTTTTTTCTCGGACTGTTGTCTCAGTTTCCGCTTGCTCCGCTGCCGCTGCTTGACCTTCTTGCGCGACGGAAACGTTGCTCGCTAAGCAAAAACTGCAGGCCCACACTACGATTAACCAGCGCCTTGATATTTGGAAGGATCGTAAATTCATGGATTCGTCAGTTCGGTTTGAGAAATATTTGGAAAAGCGTGTGTTGGGTTCTACGTTGGATAGTTGAGGGTTTATTGCGTGAGGATCAAGTTAGGCAGTTTTTCTTGGATCAGCAATTTGCCTGTATCTCCGAGACTTGTGCAAAACTCGACATTCAGGGCTTCCAAGTTTGTCAGAGTTAACAGACGCTCGACGCCGTCATCAGTGATTTGAGTTGAGCGGAGGTTGAGATTTCTAAGGGTCGATAGCTTGCCAACTTGGATTAACCCCTCATCACCGACGTGGGTTTGGTCCAAATTTAGTATTGTGAGATTTGTTAAACTCGTCAGATGAATTAAACCTGCGTCGGTGACTTGAGTCGCCCACAAATTTAAGTCTTGGATGCTGGTTAGTTTAGATAAATCAGCCAGTCCCGCATCACCGACTTGAGTTTCACTCAGGTCGAGCCGTTTCAATGCTGTCATATTCGCCAAGGCAGCCATGGCTGGTGATCCGACGAGCGTACCGCGTACCTTGAGGTACTGCAATTTATGTAGCCCTGCAATATGCTGTATTCCAGCGCTCGTGATTCCGGTTTGATACATCTCTAGGTTTTGCAAGTTTCTGAGTTTGCCAATCGATACCATGCCTGCATCGCCGACCTTAGTGTCATCTAAGCCCAAATGCACTAGTTTGGTTAGACCAACAAGATCAGCCACACCTTGGTCAGTAATTTGCGAACCCCAGACACGTAAGAACTTCAAGTCTTTAACACCTGCAAGATGGGCAAGTCCCACATCAGAAACGTTAATGCATTCTTTGAGATCTAGTACGATAATATCCGTGCGATCTTTGACGAGTGCTAAACCTGCATCGGATATCTTGCAACGAACCATTTTGAATCGTCGCAATTTTGGGAGTTCTAACAAATGGCCAAAACCTGCGTCGGTGATATCGGTGCGTTGGAGATTTATTTCTTCTAAGGACTTCACAGACTTGAGGGTCAACATGCCCGCATCAGAGACTCGTGTTTCACCTAAATCGAGGATTTTGAGATGTTTTAGGTCCTTGAGGTGCACTAGATCATCGTCAGAGACGCTCGCACCGTTGAGTACTAATCGCTCTACGTAGGGAACGCCGGACAACACGCTCAAATCGACACTTTCACCAAACGCGCCGCCAAAATCTACAAAGTTAACAATGCCATCGTCCGCTTTGAAAACTTCGCCATACATGTCTTCGATTTTTGTGATCGCTGCGGCGTTGTCTGCCGGCCGTGGTTCAGCGGGAACAGGTTGATTTACGTTTGGCGGATCACCTGTTGCCACATTAGAGGTTTCTGTTGAATCGTCAGTACAACCGCAAGCCAATAAAATTGGCAAGATCGCCAAGAAGAACAATGATGGATGCTTAGATGCTAGTGTTGAGTGTGAAAACATTCGAGCCATTTCAGTTTCTTCGAGATGAATGAGGGATTCGTTAATTAAATCAATAGGGTTAGTACGAGATTCGAGGCGCAAGAGTTTATCATAATCACGAACAATGGTAGATTCAATGAGAAGAACGTTTGTGATACCTATATATATGAATGCGTCTTAAAGCTCTAGGGGTTACAACGGTTGACGGGAACATTGATCCTTCCAGACAGGTGGAGACAAGTAGTTAACAAGTGAATATCGGGATCGTCTTAGCTTTGATTGCCACCGCGCTGTTAGTCGCTGCGCTGCCACGGATCCGCGGGACTACGCTGATATCACCCTGGTGCTGGCTAGTGACGGCAATTTGGGCAATTGCCGTGGTTCATCTAATCCCAGCGACGGATCGTCATTGGCATGAGGCTATTCAATACAGCGCGCATTCATTAATTTTCTGCCCTTTTATGTCTTTATTGGGTGCTCGACGTCCACAAAACCGAATGTGGGAGATGGTTGTAATCACGCTTTGGTTCATTCTGGTTTTGCCTGCACTCGAAGCAGTCATTGTCAGGCCCGGCCAAAATTATGACACACAGGGAATCCGAGCTTGGTTTATGATGATTCTTATATTCGTGTCGAGCATGAATATTATTCTAGGTCGATTTTGGATCTGTGGATTTCTCATAGGTTGTGCTCAATTTGCCTTGGTCAACGCGCATTTACCTAGTTGGTTACAAATCCAATCCACGGCAATGGTACCGTGGGGATTGGCTTTCGCAATTGCAGCACTCATTGCCATGTTTGCTTTGCGTAAACCAGATCGAAGTAAGATGCGAGTGGAAAATCAGGTTTGGCTCGATTACCGCGACATGTTTGGTGGCATGTGGGCATTGCGAATACGAGAACGCATCAACGCAACCGCGAAAATGAACGATTGGGATCTGCGACTAGAGTGGGATGGATTTACCGCGGCGGACGGCACACCCCTGCCGGATACATTACCGGCGGATACTCAACGTATCCTCCATCTCAACTTCTGGAACTTGATGCGCAAATTCGTTAACCAATCCTGGATCGACCAACGTCTGAAATCGCAAGGCAGTGTGGATCGTAGCTGCAGCCCACGTTAAATTAGGAAACCAACGCCAATCTGTCGGCGCAACCCCTACTGTTGCAATTTTCTGAGCTGGTCTTTTTGCTGAGGTGACAATACGTTGTAGATCATTTTGTCGCGCTGCAAAACTAACTTTTTTAGATGCGCTTCGTATTTACGGATTTCCTGTTCGTACCGCCATTGCAACAAATAGATATATTGTCGTTGTTGATCGTTTACGACTTTAGAATAATACGTCGGCAACCGACCCTTGAATTTTTTCTGTGCCGGCGTTTCAACTGACGGTGCTGACTGGAGGACCTCCTCCACCGCTTGACGCTTGCTGCCTAAATCAATCGAACGCTGCTCAACGACTTGGCCCTTAGTCACTTGAATCGCTGGCCGCTGGCCGAAAGTAATCCCTGTCGCGCCGATCGCCGCAACCACTACAAACAACACCACGCCACTAAACCCACAATCAATCCACCAATTTCGATCTTGTAAAACACGCATAACCAGTCACTCGCTTTCTCAAAAGTAAAAAAGATGCCTCTACAACTTAAGAGAACGAATAGTGCAAATTTCCGGAATGAAATCAAAAAAAAGAGCCAAATGTCATCACTGCTGACATTTGGCTCAATAGCGTCACGGCTGTGACATCGATTTTTCGCGGGGGGTTACGCAAAGGCTTGTTTAATTGGCGTACCGTTACGGACAATAGTGATTGGTCGACCCGTGCCGCTTTCATATTCCTTAGTATGGTCAATTCCCATTGCTTGATAAAAAGTAGCAGCGACATCGTCGGGAGAAATGCCTGCATCAGCCGGTGCGGTTGCTTTCGCATCACTTTTGCCGATGACTTGACCGCCTTGAATTCCACCTCCAGCGAGCAACATGAACATACAGCGTGGATAGTGATCGCGGCCGCCTTCAGCGGTTCTAGTATTTATTTTTGGCGTTCGACCAAACTCACCCGTCACATATACGACAGTCGACTCGAGCAAGCCCTTTTCCGTTAAGCCTGTAAATAATGCTGCTAAGCCTTCATCAAATGCTGGCAGCTGACGATTTTTCAACGTTGTAAAATTATCACGATGCGTATCCCAACCACCGTAGGAGACAGTCACGAATTTCACGCCAGCTCCCACCAAACGTGTTGCTAGCAAACAACTCATTCCAAACGGCGTCGTGCCAAACTTCTTGGCATAAGACTCAGGTTCGCGATTAATGTCAAATGCTTCTCGCGCTGCCTTGGAAGTAATCATCGCTCGCGCCTGCTTGTCAAACTTGTTCATGCCTTTGAGCAGCTGATTGTTTTGCTCTGCTTTCTTAAACACCGTATCCAAATCGGACAACAGGTTTTGTCGCTTCGTGACTTCACTAACAGTCAACCCATTACCCAGTGTCACTCCTCGAACCGAAAACGGTTGTCCCGGACGTGGTGTCGCGCCTGTATTAAGTGGTGCATATTGAACACCCAAAAACCCTGCTCGTTGTGTGCTGCGAGGAATTGCCACAAACGGTGGCACATCTTCGGTTTTGGATGATTGTGTTAGTTCCTTGGTTACCACGGCGCCATAGCTAGGATATTCCAGTGCGGCGACTGGCCGGTTTCCCGTATTCACATACTCGCTGCCTAAACGGTGAGCGCCCAACGTGTGACTAACACCCCGTAAGACCACATACTTATCCGCACATTGCGCTAACTTGGGAAGATGCTCACTAATCTCAATTCCGGCCACATTGGTTTTTATTGGATTAAAAGTCCCGCGAAATTCGACCGGTGCATCAGGCTTCAAATCAAAGGTGTCCATATGTGAAGGACCACCAGGCAAGTTCACAAAGATCGCATTTTTGCCTTGAGCTGCGGCAAGTTCATCGGCTTGAGCCATGCTTAAATAGCCCGCCAAATTCACGCCTGCAATTCCGGCTGCACCAATCTGTAAAAAATCGCGTCGGCGTACACCGTCACATGTCCTGTGAATAGTCATATTTTTTCCTAATGGTTAACAACAAATTCTTTTGTATTCACTAATGCCCACAACACTCCGCGGACGCCATTAATCGTATCTTCCGACTCATTAATATACTTAATACACTTCGCCAATTCCTGCTCACTCGGATACCGACTGAGTGTTCGCAAATACGCCTGTTTGACGATGTCATCTACACCAGGCACCTGCCGCGCGACCTTGTCATCATTTGAGTTATCATCAGCACGATCCTCCGCGACAACATTCTCTTTCTCGGCTGAATTTGGTGGTCCAAATCGCTGCACGTACATTCGGCGCCGATCTTGCAATGATTTAACCAATGCAGCGGCATTGCCTTGTTTTCGATAATACGCAATCCGTTTCTCTAGACTCTGCATCAATTGTTCATAGTTTGCTGGCGGCTTCCTGGGTGTTGAATTTGAACTATTACTTACGCGACCAACTCCTGTAAAGGCCCACTTGTTTTCCTGCGAAACTTGATACAACCACCCTGTATTTCGACGATCCAGTAAACGATAGATATCTTGATCGTTCTGCAAATAGACCGTCTGCAACAAAGTAGGGTCCCCGCTGCGATCACATTCACAACTACTTTCACGAGTCGAACGGCCAAACACCATCAAACCAAATGTACTTGGATTATTACCTTGCAAGAACCGTTCGCTGGATGAAGCGATTGAAATCGCCCGTCCCTTCATCTCCGCGTGTAACCGCTGAGCTTCTTGGTCAGAAGCTGTTGCCATCGCAATTGCGTCGACAGTTACTTCGGCCGGCAATCGCCGTGGAACTTGATGACTAAAGTTACGATCATCACCTTGATTGGTTTCATTGGTTTGCCAACTCAATTGATACGTACGACTGTTGATTATTTCCCGCTGCAACCACTTGATATCAAAATCATGATCCAAAAATCCTTGTGTCAGATAATCAAGCAGCGCTGCGTTGCTAGGTGGATTTGCCAAACTAAGATCGTCTGGCGGGTCGACAATGCCGACGTTGAAATAATTTGCCCACACTCGATTGACAAACGCTTTTGCAAAATAGGGATTCTCTTTCGAACGCAACCATTGCATCAGCGGTTCACGAACATCCTGATTTCGCTCGAACCGGACAACATCTCCTCCAAGAATAGAAGCTTCCGTCAATACGGCTCCACTGGAACGCCCATTCTCATCTACTTTGCGAGGGCCACGTGTATACAACATGGGAAACGGTACTGTCTCGCCCGCTCGTATTTTATTAGTTAACTCCCGCCGTAATTCCCCTCCGCGTAATTTACTTATGCCTAAATCCTTTAGCATATTTTGATAAACCGCACGATCTGCTCCAACCGGCGTATTGCCGAAAACAACACCCGAGAAGAAACTCGAGAATTCTGCGAAATCCTGCTTGGACCACACATCAAATGGATG
>DTSG01000371.1 GCA_012965455.1 Planctomycetaceae bacterium
TGTCATCATAAAAACAGTTTTTACCAGAAACAATGAGCCCGTACGTCGGATAGAGGTCAACAAACTCTTTGTTATTTATGAGGCACCACTTCGACCGTGCCAGTTCCGACAATGAAAGCAATGACTAGGCAAAGAGAAAGAATTGCAATCAAGGAATAAAGTAGAACACTCAGAAGAGTTACCATGGCATCCCTCCTTAATTAGAAATAATTAAAGAAAGCCAGATATTTGCCCGGCTTTCTTAATCTATGATCGGTTCTACAACGTCATGCGGCCTCCTCTTCTGACATGAGGAGGCTGGAGTCACCCGGCTTTAATAGAATCACTGGGCAAAGGGTTTCCCTCGGTTTTTAATCATCCAGACAATCAAGACTACCATTCCAAGATAGAGCAAAGTTTCCATCTATATCTCCTTTATCTAAGCGAAATGAGTCGATTTCGACAGTACGTAAATGCGTCCCTGTCGATATAGGAAATGGTGACTAATATCATGAATTTCAAGAGTTCAAGAATACTTCGAGGTGACATTCGTTGATCTCAACAGCCAGTGACGGGCCTTTGGCCAACGGGATCGGTTGTTCTTTTTGTGTCAGTCGCGCTCTTGTGCAGTTCGTGGGTTACCCGATGGATTTAAAAAGGATGTCCACTAAAGTTGAATAGCCGGATATAAACAAGCGAAAAGCTGGCCTGGTCTGGTTGACTGATCCATGCGTAGACTCCTCGTTTAAATTCGCGCACATTTTACAATGTCACACTAGCGAGGGGCCGCCGTCTGAATTACACGCGTGATTGAATTGTCCAGAAGAATCCAGACCCGGCCTGGTGGGTGGGCCGTGTAACGCGATTCCGCAAGTCTGTGCGGCTTATTTCGTCCCGACAGATACCAGAATTCCGTGATGTTCCGATGGATAAGAGGTTTATATGTTTTTCCGCGACGCTTCTTTCTATTTTCATTTTTTTTGCGTATTCGTCTATGTTTGTGCAATGTTCTGGCTTGCCAAAAATGTTGAGTAATATTAATGTGATAACTATGGCTAACAAACCATATGTAAAACCCTTATTTATAGTCATTAGTATTACCTCTGTTTTTCACGAAGTGCTGACTTAAGTTCTGCCATTCGTTTCAGTTCACAGAGCCAGAGATTCGCCGCCCGTCGACCCGCGTTATCTTTTCTGATAGGACGAGTTTCTCGCTCAGAACCTTCGAGCCAGTGTTCGTGATATTGCTTCAACACCCTGCGACGCTGTTTTCCATAGATTCCCAAGCGTGCGAGCCGCGCGCACACAAATGTTTTGTCTTCCGGTAGCCACGGTAGACTAGCCATGGCCTGATTCACCAGCTCGATCGGGTCCGGTTCACGTTGATGCTCGTCCGTCACGGTCTCCGACTGGTCATCGTCAGCCGCTCTGCTCAATGCTTCTTCGAGCCGCTTTGCTTCTTCCAGGTGATCACGCATTTTTTCTCCAAATGCTTAACCTGAGACTCCCACAAAACCCACAAAAGTAGTACGGTGAGTTTTGTGAGTATGGCGTTTCAGGATTGTAGGGGGGGTCGTTTGCGTTGAGGCATCACTGCAAACCCATGGGTGAACGTGGTAAATAATCGAGGGTCTCCCTGTCACTGACTTGATCACGTCCTCCTGAATCCAGCCGTATGTCTGGAGTAGACCAAGAGTCGCAATGATCGTTTGACCGGTGGTCAGTCCACTCCACTTTTGGCCGTAAATATCCCGATACTTGAATGGTGATAGCAACTTATCGCTCCTCAGTTTTCGCAGGATAGCGGTTGCGTTGGCGGCTGCCGGATTCGTACTTGCCGAGTACATCCGTTGCGCGTATGAATAGCGGTATTGGGCCCAGGCACATGCTTTCAGTGTTGTGTTGTGTTGCTTTCCTTACCGATACTTTTGACGGCCGGGTTATCACAGAGTTCCAGAATCACTGCAATTAAAGGCATAAGTTTTCGATAAAACTGCACAGTCAATTACTGGATGTTTTCTGCCATCATTGGGGTGTAGGAGACATCATGAGAAAGTCGAGGTTCAGTGAGAGCCAGATCGTATCGATTCTGAAAGAGGCTGAGGCCCCGGCTATAGGACATCACACTTCGTAGGTAAGGAAATACAACCTGTGAATGAGCAGCGTAGGTTTCAACAAACAGGTTTTGCTAATGGCCTCGATGGATTTTTAGGATTTCCCATCGGTTCCGGATTATCAACCACACGGATGACGATCTCCGGAAAAAGATCCTCCTGCTTTTTCTGAGCCGGCTTATCTAGCCCGTGCAGCTTTGCCAACGCCCAGGTGGCTCCAACTGCCGCTGCGGCATGACCCGTCTGCATCGCTAGTCCATAGGCATTCTGTAACTGCTCTGTCAGCGAAGCTGACAGTAACGCCGTGACGCTTCCGGCCTTCTTCCTGTAATTCCCCGATTCTTGCATTGATCTTGCAGTTTTCAGCCAGACCATGAGCGGCTCGGTTTATCGTCGTATTTTTCATTCTCGAACAATCATAACTCTGTCGATAGGCTTCCGAAGCATTCCCGGTTGAGATGAATTGTTGGCAGAATTTCTCTTGCTTGGGGGTGAGTGGATGGGGCATAACGACGTGGATTCGGAT
>DTSG01000372.1:0-8524 GCA_012965455.1 Planctomycetaceae bacterium
CAACGCACCGTCGTCTATTCGAGGACCGTTTAATTCGATTCCCACGACAGCCAAAGAATACCAGTTGTGTGAGCATTTACCAAAACTCGCCAAACAGGCCCACCACCTATCCGTGATCCGATCATTAGGTCATTACCGTCGCGGCACCGGAGATCACCATGCTGGGTACTACTACAATTTGACGGGCCAGCGCCCAGACCCCAGTTTCCCACAACTCTTGAACGCCCGAAAACCACGACCTTCAGACTGGCCAGCTATCGGTACCGTCGTTGGCTATAAATCACCGCGGCACCCCTATCTCCCGCAAAGCATCACTCTGCCGATGAAACCTGGTGCCCCGCAATACACGCGGCCCGGACAATTTGCGGCGCGCTTAGGCGTAGAGCACGATCCCTTATATGTCATGGCTGACGTAGATGACCCGCTGAAATTTGCTGCTCCTGCTATCGAGCTCAAAGCCGATATACCTGTCGAGCGACTCCTCACCCGCCGGCAACTACTTGATGACTTCAACAATAGTGACAAAGACCTCTCCCAATTTGCAAAAACCAGTAATCTACAAACATTTCAAGACAAAGCCTTTTCACTATTAGGCTCCACTGAGGCCCGCGACGCGTTCGACTTGTCAGCGGAAAACGAAAAGACGATCGAGACCTATGGAAAAACTCACAATGGGATGAGTATGCTCATGGCTCGTCGACTTGTTGAAGCGGGAGTACCGTTTGTTAGCGTCTTTTGGCAGGGAAACAAGAAGCTCGCTGAACAAAACAATTGCAAAAGTGGCGGCGGTTGGGACACTCACGGAAATAACTTCGGTTGCCTCAAAGATGTTCTACTCCCAGAGTTTGACCAATGTTTTTCGGCGCTTCTGGCGGATTTGAACGACCGCGGTCTACTCGATCAGACACTAGTGCTGGTCAACAGCGAAATGGGGCGAAAACCAACTATTGGTGACCCTCGCAGCGGTGGCAAAACAGGGCAGGGGCGGGACCACTGGACTCATGCCATGTCGGTGCTGATGGCCGGCGGTGGAATTCGAGGGGGACAAGCGTACGGAACTTCTGACCGCCACGGTGCCTATCCAGCTGATTTACCAGTGGCGCCAGAAGATATTGCCAAGACAGTCTATCAGGCGATGGGCATCGATGATCTAACCGCCGTGGGCAAGGGCGGGCAGCCCTATAACCTGATGGCTGAGGGGCATGCCATCAAGGCCTTGTTTTGAAAACGGATGTGACAATCCACCTGTCCATCCACGCGCTATCCAGGACTTTTTGCTATACTTAGTTTTTACTTTCGCACACCAAGATAAGGCTAACTCATGAAGCGCTCATTCATTTTCGCAATTTTGTTTCTCACGGGCATCGCTACTATTTTCGCCGCCGCCAACGTAACCAAGGCTACTGCAAGGGGTAAGCAATCCTACGACATTGAGAGCTTCATGCACGCAGTCAAAGATGACGGTTTGCATACAAAGGTCATCAAGGGTGAAGCAACCCGTAAAGAACAAAAACTATTCTCGGCTTTCGTCAACGCCATGCCTAATAACACGCCACCCAAAGGGACTGCAGAAAGTTGGGCCGCCTTAACAAGTGCGTTGGTACAAGCGACCGCCAACCACCGGAAGGGCGTTACAGGTAGCAGCGAAGCTCTGGCCGCCGCCATGACCTGCAAAGCATGTCACGAAAATCATAAAGTATATCCACCGAAGGAATAGGGAGATGCGTGCTTCGCCCGCATCCACTCATCCTTTGATGAACGCTATGAATGTAGGATTCTTCCACTACGTCCCACAAAACGTCGCGGGTACAATTTCATCGTCCGTCGGCGCGGCTTCGTAGGCGGCATTTTTGGGCTGCTCGTCAAAGGGGTCCTGCAATACTTCGCATAATTGATGGAATAGTTCGAAGTCGCCGCTGTACCCGGCCTCGATCACCTCTTCAATTCGATGATTACGCGGAATGAAAATCGGATTGCTACGGTGCATTAGTGCAACTGCGGCACCGCCGTCCATTTCAGCCATTCGCGCTCGCCACGCTTGCAACCAAGCAACAATTTCTTTGGTGCAATCAAACAACGCCAGCACTTTTTCGTCACTGTTGCTCTCAAGCACCTTGGATAGATGCCGAAAGACTAACGTAAAATCCGCCTTGCCATCCTCCATCAACGTCAATAAATCACGCACCAATTCCCAATCTGGATCTTCCGCGGTATTTACTTCGTCTGCCTCAAACCCTAACCCAATTTTCGCCTTGAATCGCCGCTGTAACTCGCGCTCGTACATTCCCACAAACCGATCTAATGCTTCTTCCGCGATAGCCACACCTCGGTCGGCATCCGACGCAAGCAACGGCACTAACGTCTCCGCAAACCGCGCCAAATTCCAATGTGCAATTGGCCCCTGATTACCAAATCCATATCGTCCCTGATGGTCAATCGAACTGAACGTCTTGTTCGATTCATAAGTGTCCATGAACGCACAAGGGCCATAATCAATCGTCTCGCCAGACACAGCGGTGTTGTCCGTATTCATAACACCATGGATAAACCCAAGTTGCATCCAATGCGCGACCAAAACTGCTTGTCGTTCGATTACGCTATCCAACAGTACTCGATAGGGCGTCTCCGACTCCTTGGCCTCCGGATAGTGCCGCTCAATTACATAGTCTGCGAGCACTTTTAAGTTCTCAACGTCCCCGCGAGCCGCAAACCACTGAAAAGTTCCTACTCGCACAAACGACTGCGCCACTCGAGTCAAAATACCACCGGCTATCATTCCTTCTCGCAGCACGTCCTCGCCCGTAGCCACTGCGGCTAGCGCCCGCGTCGTGGGCACACCCAACGCAGCCATCGCCTCGGATACTATGTACTCCCGCAGCACAGGTCCCAGCGCCGAGCGGCCATCGCCACGACGTGAGAACTGAGTGGGCCCAGAACCCTTCAGCTGAATGTCATAGCGTACACCGTCGGTGCCGATAACCTCGCCCAGCAATACCGCTCGCCCGTCGCCCAGCTGTGGCGAAAACCCACCAAACTGATGCCCCGCATATGCCATTGCTAATGGAATCGATCCGGCACAGATTTGATTGCCCGCCAGAACGCTGAGGCCTGCGGGGGATTGTAACGCCCCAACGTCCGCTCCCAGCAATTCCGCCAACTCTCGATTCACGCGAATCATGCTTGGTTCGGTCACTGACGTCGGTGCCACGAGCGAATAGAACTCACTCGGTAACCGAGCATAACTGTTATCAAATTGAAATGGCATGGGGCAGTTATTCGTGATCCGATTTTAGCCGTGTAGGCGGCGCTGTGCGACTTATTAGAATCTATTATCGTCGATCCGTGTTGATTCTTATCTGCAAAGCCGGCAATCCTCTACGAGTGTCCGAAGTAAGTTATACTGGTGTTGTTCTCAACAAACTTACAACTAGATAATGCTACGAAGGCACGCAATTATGTCACCAATCATTCGCACGGCATGCATCGCTTTGCTGACTGCAACTTTTTCCTTTAATTCCCTCCAGGGTGAGACTACCAAGGGGGCCGTCAAATGGACAAAACACGTCGTCATGGAACAGGGTCATTGCAATACAGCGGTGGCGCTCGACGCTAACGGTGATCATCTACTAGATATCATCGCTAGCTTTAATGGCACAGTAAGCTTGTTCATCGCGCCCACGTGGCAGCAGCAATACGTCCTACACCGATTCACTGGAGGCACAAAGGGTTGCATACACAGTGAAGTGCTCGACGTTGACGGAGACGGTGACCTAGACTGGGCGGGCACCATAGCAAACCAACATCCGTTCTGGCTAGAAAACCCAGGTCCTAAACATATAAAACAGGGGATCTGGATACCCCGCATTATCGATCCAGTAATTACCGGCATACACTGTATCCTAAAATCCGACATCAACAATGATGGTCGACCCAATCTAGTCATCAACAACTTTCAACCTGATAAAGGTCTGGGCGATTCCATAGTCTGGTATAGCATTCCCAAAAGCCCGCGCCGCGCGACACAATGGGAGCGTCATATCTTTGCGGATGGCGATGCCCGCGGTGGCAGTCATTACATGGGAGTCGGTGATATTGATGGCGACGGCTGGAAAGAAATTGCTGTGGGCGCAAAGGGTGCACCCTTTGCTGACGGCAACTGGTTTGCCTTCTGGAAAAACCCTGGACAGGGTCGAGTCGAGCAAGCGTGGAAAAAGGTGATGCTCGCGGAAAATCAAATGGCCGCCACGAATATCCTGCCGGCTGACGTCGATGGGGATGGCAAGACTGATTGGGTTGCTTCCCGCGGACATGGCGTGGGCGTAATTTGGTTTAAAAATCCAAGTTGGGAAATTAACGTGATCGACGCAACTATTCGCCAACCACATAGTCTAACCGTCGCCGACTTTGATGATGATGGTGATATTGATGTAGCCAGTTGTGGCTATGGTAGCAAACGTGTGATGCTATATCTAAATGACTCGCAGGGGAATTTCCAACTCCAAGAACTCGATGGTGATCAAGAAAGTTATGACCTGCGTAGCATCGATATGGACGGCGACGGGGATATCGACTTGTTAAATGCCGGACGTGGTTCAGAAAACGTCAGCTGGTACGAAAACCCTCTGAAGTGAGGTCACCCATAGGACATTAATGTGCCCAAGACGGTAAGGGCTGGCGGGTTCGTACTATTTTGTGTTAGCTGTTGGTTTGTACTCCGCTCCGGTCAGACTCGTTAAAACCGAAGTTTGCCATTTACGCAGTTGCTCTAACATGCCGCGCACTACCTCAGGATTCTCCGCCGCAATGTCATTTTTCTCAGCAACGTCATCCGGCACTTTAAACAGCTGCGCCTTGAGCGATGCACCGTTACCTGCCACAACCAACTTATAGTCGTCCGCCAATACCACTCGGCCACCATCATAATCACTCACTACAATCTTGGGGTGCTTAAAATTTTTAAACGTCCGGGTGTATACGTTCCCCATCATCTTTACCAACGGCGTCGTCCCAATTTGCAACGGTCCCGGAATCCACGGCTCACGTTGCTTGTCCCCGCCGACATTGTATTGCCAGAAAAAGATCGGAACAGGGCGTTCCTGTAATGTTCCGTCGAACGTACCTGTCAGCGAAAGCCCATCAAGCTCACGCTGCGAAAAATCAATTCCCGCCAACTCACACAGCGTTGGCAATATATCGCTCGTCACGCTATTCAACTGCGAAACCAATGGTGTTTTGATCCGCGCCGGCCACTCAATCACTCCCGGCACTCGAATCCCACCATCATACATCTGGGACTTGCGGCCTCTGAGCGGCGAGGTGACGATTCCGTCACCGGGCGTTCCATTGTCACCGCAATACCAGAGCAGGGTATCCTCTCGTAATTTTTTAGCGACCAAGAACTCGCGGAGTTGCCCGATGGACCGGTCCATCGCAGTAATCTCGGCATACCGTTCTCGCAAAATATCACCCAGCGGCCTTGTTGTCGGTCGTCCCGTCTCATTCGACGTCAAACGAAACGTCTTGTCGTTATACTTCTCGGGCAGATCGTCGTACAACGCAAGATCTTTCGGTAAACCGCTATACGGTTCATGGGGCGAGCCGTACCAGATAACCACGAAAAACGGTTTATCGTTACGTTTCGCCTTGGCTATAAATTTTGATGCGGCGGCTACTATAATCTCCGAACTTTCACCTTCGATCTTTTTTGGCACAGCTCCATTGGCAGACAACACGGGGTTGAGCTCAAAGAAATTGTCATGCGACAACCACTCGTCAAACCCCATTTTTCCTGGGTTCGTCGGCGAGTCACTCTTTACCGGCCCGACATGCCACTTGCCAAAATGCCCACAGACATACCCTTTGGTTTTCAGCAACTGAGCAATTGTAATTTCTTCTGGGCGAAACGAATAGCCGGGCGTAAAAGTACCGTATCGGTTTGGGTGTCGCCCCGTAAGTACGCTGCCGCGAGTGGGACTACAACTCGGATGCGCCGCATAGAATCTATCGAATCGCAACCCAGTCGCAGCCATCTCATCAAGCACTGGGGTCTTCAAATGCGGGTGACCGTTATAGCCCACTTCGTCCCACCCATGGTCATCTCCCATCAGCAACACAATATTGGGCAGGTCTTCTGCCTGTGCCTGCGTTACGGAAATCCCACCAAGTAGCAATACAAGTAAAAATTGAGTGGTAATTAACTTCATAGTTTTCTGTTCACGTTGGAGTTGTCTCATGTTCTTGTTTATTGAAAAACGTTAAAATTGAAAATCGGGATTAAGCAGTTTACAAATAACTCTATCCACCTATCGATTACCTGGATAACAATTAAATGAACACCGCCACCACCATCTGTCTAGCCTATTTGAGTTTATCTGCTGGCACGCTTCAAGCGACTGCTAGCCCTGCTGCACAGGTTCATCCAAATATAGTCATTGTGATTGCGGACGACCAGACATGGTCAGACGCAGGCTGTTACGGAAACAGTGACGTGAACACGCCTCACATAGACCGATTGGCCAAAGAAGGGCTGAAATTCAATTTCGCATTCACCGCTACGGCCATGTGCTCGCCCACTCGGCAGCAGCTCTACACAGGGCTATTCCCCGTCCGCAGCGGCGCATACCCCAACCACAGCCAAGTGCGAAAAGGCACCCGCAGCTTCGTGCACTACTTCAAAGAAGCAGGTTATCGCGTGGGACTTTGTGGCAAGAGGCATATCGGCCCCGCTGATAGCTTTCCCTTCACGACCGTTGCTAAGGACAAACTCGCAGCATTCGTTGCGGAGCCAAAACCATTTCTGTTGGTGTATGCGTCAAACAGTCCACACCGACCGTGGACCGCAGGCGACGCTTCGCAATACAACCCTCAAGACCTCACGCTGCCACCTTATATGTACGATAACCAACAGACACGTACTGCTCTTGCCGATTACTATGCGGAAATTACCGACTTTGATCGCGAACTGGCAACGGTCGATCAGGCCATTTCGCTGGCCAACAAGAAAGACGACACAATCTTCATCTACACCAGCGAGCAAGGCGCACAATTTCCCTACGGAAAATGGACTTGCTACGATATCGGCTTACACGTCGGATTCATCATGCGCTGGCCAAATCACATCACGGCCAACAGTCAAACAGATGCCCTCGTCCAATATGTCGATGTCGTTCCAACTTTACTCGAACTGTGTGGCATTCAAATACCGAAAAATCTCGATGGCCTCAGCTTTGCAAACGTCGCGTTGGGCCGCAAAGACAAACACCAACGCTACGTGTTCGGCGCACATACCACACGCGGCATCATTCAGGGAAGTGCGTCCTACCCTATTCGTTCAGTCCGCACTCTGCAATTCAAACTCATCCTTAATCTGAACCATACGGTCGCATTTCAAAATATCGTGACGCGAGGCAACGGTAACCCGGCGTGGGCAAGTTGGGTAACAGCGGCCGAGACGGACCCAATCGCTAAGGCACTAGTAGACGGGTACATGCATCGTCCAGCCGTCGAGTTTTATGATATTGTCGCGGACCCGTTGGAGCGAACCAACCTAGCCGATCTGCCGCAACATCAAAAAGAGATCTCACGGCTATCCAAGGTCCTCAAAAACTGGATGCAGCAACAAGGTGACCAAGGCCATGCCACCGAGATGCTAGTAAAAGCGCATAAAACTGTGGCAGGTGAATAACAACGTCGGGCCTCACATTCGTGATAAATTGTGTGCATTCGCAGCCCGCGCTTACGGTCTACGGCGATACCGCCTACGGGAGTTGTTATAATATCCATATGCCCACCTCGCGCCACCTTCGACCGTTCATCGCACTTGTCACACTACTTTGCGCAATCCTGCCGATCGGAGTTACCCACGCACAAACCGCTGACGATAATTCAGCGATTCCTACTTTAAACCAACTGAAAACCAGCGGCGCAGAGCTGTCAAACTACGTAACACAAATCTTGCCCGTACGGACAACAAAGGCCCCCAAGCCTAATCTGGCAGAATTCCGCAGATCCATCCAACCGATCCTGAAGGCGTCTTGCGTCGAATGCCACGGCCCAGACACCCAAGAAGGAAACATCCGCCTCGACACGCTCGATCCGAATCTGCAACGCGGAGCGGACGTGAAATGGTGGATCGAAGTCCTCGGCGTCATCAACAACGGCGAAATGCCACCGGCGGATGCTGATCCACTTAGCATCTCAGATCGCAGCCAACTCGTGCAGTGGTTTTCCAGCGAACTCCAGATAGCCTCGCAAGTCCGTCGCGCCGAACAAGGCTATTCGTCATTTCGCCGACTCACTCGCTACGAATACAACTACGCCCTGCAAGACCTACTCGGGATACCCTATAACCTCGCCAAAGATTTACCTCCCGAGGCGAACACGGACGACGGTTTCCAGAACAGCTCTGAAATGTTGCACATGTCTATTACGCAACTCGAAACGTACCGTGAAATAGCATCTACAGCGATTGCTCGCGCAGTCGCACTCGATCCGCAGCCGGACAGGCTGCAATGGAATATCCCGA
>DTSG01000372.1:8534-9533 GCA_012965455.1 Planctomycetaceae bacterium
TGTCATCGGTAATGACAACAGATCTATAGGACCCTTAACGGAAACAATGGAATATCCCGATGCAAGCAGCGGCTGCTAGGCATTGGCCTGAGCAAGAGCAGCAAATAGCCGAGCTCAATAAACAACTTAAGAAAGACGGTGACAAACAAAAGCACCAAAAAGAACTCGACCAGCTAATAGAAAGATTCCGTCAACCGCACAACAATACGTATTACCGAGACCTACAATCAGGCAGAACCGTCCGCTCCTCTTGGCAATACTACGGCGCTAAATACGCGCACGCACCGACAACCACTCCGACAGAAATCCCCGCCAAAGCGACCCACGTTGCCATCATCCCCCGCGGGCAATTCCTGATCATCGAACTAGGAAACCAGATTCCCCCAGAGGGGACGCTGCGGGTACGCGTCCGCGCGGCGCAAAGCGGGCAAAGCTCCCCCACGCCGCCCAGCCTCAGACTTGAATTCGGCTGGCGGGCAAGTAACGATAGCCGTGCCCTAATTCGTCTCAGCGAACATGATCTAGAAATTACCGCCAAGTCAGAAAGCCTGCAGTTTTATCAGTGGGAAATACCACTAGGAAACATATACCCGCGGAACTCCGTACGAACGACCGCTAAGATGGGCGCGACGCCTAACCCGTCCGAATATATTCGTTTGTCAAACAGTTCTGTTTCCCAGGGCGAGATTCAAATCGATCATGTCGAAATAACAGGCCCTGTCCACAGCCAGTGGCCTCCGCAGTCTCACAACCGAATCTTTATTGACAGCCCCAACCGATCTGACGAACCGCTGTACGCGAAAGAAGTTCTGGAACATCTGTGACTCTGAAGGGGGATCGCCCCTTGCAGCGGTGCGGCTTATCGAGAAGAAGAGGTCGAATCTCATCGGTCTAAATACTCCTCATGCGGCCACCATCGACGGCCAGGCTGACACTCAAAAGCGAAGTTGCTCCTGCCTTGGACCCGCGACGGAGGCTGCGCCACGACTCGAACACCGC
>DTSG01000373.1 GCA_012965455.1 Planctomycetaceae bacterium
CAAGTCGGTATCTAGGCCATCGACGTAATAATCTTCAACCAACAGAACCGAAATAACTCCACCGCCTTGATGTGTGGCACTATAAACCGCTCCCGAATCTGGCAAGGCAGCTGCTAATAGATCGGCGAATTGCTCCAGCGTCTCTGTTCCGGAAAACAGTATCGGAAGGTTGGACAGATTTGACAATGTATCGTCATTGTCAAACTCAAACACACTACTTCTCAATCCATTGGTGACTTCAATAATGTCGCCGTCTTGGAATCCGACAGCCGGAACCGTCAAGTAAGCGCCGTCGACCAACAGATGATTCTGTACTCGAATATCGCGATGACCAGGTTCGTCTTCAGCACCAGGGTTGGGGATGGCAGTACGAGGATCAAATCCGTCGTCACCAATTGTGCCCTGAACAATCAAGGACTCAAATACAGCTACGTTAAAGACCGTCGAAGCGGTAACCGAGTCGACGCCGACAAGTGCTATCCGAGAATCGCCGGCTAGCGTGCCCACGCGACTCGCCTGTAGCTTCGAATTACCCGCGGCGTTGATCGACGAAGAAATTGCATCGGCAACATTACTGGCATTGAAACTTGCTCGGTTGATAACCTGCACGCGACGGGCAGCGGTATCCACTAGGGTGGTATTACCCTCTTGGGATAATCCGATGGCATTCGTTAAATCGACGGACAGCCCCTGATTCCAACCAAGATGAATTTCGCCCGCTGAAAGCACGTTACTTTCCACGTTTAGACCACTAGCTGTTAACGCCGTGGCGACTAAATCAGCCATTTCTTCGGCTGTCTCAGCCCCGGTATAGGCGATCGCGACATTGCCTGTTGCTACTGAGGAATTGCTATCAAACTCAAAAATCACATTTTGAGCCCCGTCACCAATTTCAAAATTGTCAACATCCGCGATCAACGAACCATCTGGAATCTGCAGGATCACGCCTCCGTCAAACTCAAACGGGGTTGCGCCACCATCCACAGCGGTAATCGTAAAGCCAGTCCCATCCGCTGCGGCAACGCCATCGCCAGAGACCGACATTGTCTTGCCGATCGCAGTCGCCGTGTCATAACTCGTCGCCGCGTCACCGATCAAACTCAGATTTAGTTGAATTGGCGTGAACGGTAGGCTGTTATTATCTTGGTATTCTTGGGCACCAATCCGCAAGCGGAATGTTCCATCGCCCGCTCCGGTAAGTTCATCTAAATCACTGGCGTATTTCAAGACAACCAAGTCTGAACCAGGTGAGTAGGTTACGTCCGTTGGTAAGAATACGAGGTCGTCCGTATTCTCAACAGTGTCGTTGGTGAATATCAAAGGATAGAATCCTGGATCTTCCGCTAGAGAAGCATCAAGATTGTCTTCATTGAAATAGACATGGATCGTATCTTTGAGTTGCTGTAAACCTAAAGCGGGGTCACGCACAACCGGTTGTGGAACAACGGCTTCGATTTGTGGTCCTAGGTCGAGTCGAAAATTACGAGTGAAGTCGCCTTCGCCATCAAGAAAGACTGAACCATCAAGGTCACTCAACGCAGCTGCTCCAGTACCTCGTACTGAAACTTGATATACCTCATCCGTTAACGCTTCGCGGAAACGAAATACAATTTGCCGCGCCGATTCATCCACGCCGATGTAACCAGCTTCGATCACTTCGTCGTTTGAACCACTCAGTGCAATCGGCGAATAGTCGATCGCGGCAGCGGTAATATCAGTAGCACCATCGCCCTCTAACAACGAAGCACGTATCAACGCCGACGCTGCCGTGTCGTCATTAATTGCGTCGACGAGTAATTCTGCTGTTGTTTCATTACCCGCATTTGTGTTGAGGTCAACTAATACTGTCGTTCCGTCCACATCGACGACGATTGTCGGACCCGAGGCATTATTGTGATCGCTCTTGGAAACGACGATTTCTATGCCATTCCCAACGGCGCCGCCGGCTTGAGCTGCAAACGCAATATTCACAACACCACCGCTGCCAAAGTGACTGGTTGCCGAAGCGACATTAAAATCACCATCGCCACCACTACGCAAAATCGTCACAGAATTCAACGACGCGGGATCAATCTCTGCGTCCTGATTAAAATTCAACACGATTTCCTGAGGGGCAACGTTTAGCACATCACCTTCGCTCAATAGATCACCATTATTGGTTTGGATACCAGCAAGCTCTGGCACTCCAGCAAGTAAACGGCGGTCTTCAAGCGTCTCTAAGAACATGCGGCGCTGGGGAAGATTAGTGTTGCTCTTTTGGCTTTTCTTCATCTTGGCGGAATTCCTGTCGGTACGACGGATGGACTCGTAAATACTCTTCGCGCTTCTGTAATTTCGCAGCAACCACAACAATCATTCGCATTGTAGTTACAGGGGAAATGCCCGCAATCAAATTGCGGATTTTCTCCATTACCACCGCTATTCAGCAATGGGGCCGCTTCTAAATAGGGCGTGCGCAGATTTTACCCACGCCTATGTAAAGAGGCTTATTCTGTTTATTCGGATTATTACTAGGTCGACATAAACCGAATGTTCCGATTGTGCCAGAAGCGATGAAAAACCCACCCTATTTGGGGGGATCTCGCAAAAATAGTTCGACAAACACCGC
>DTSG01000374.1 GCA_012965455.1 Planctomycetaceae bacterium
AGTTGCAGTAGAAGAAGTTGCAGTAGAAGAAGTTGCAGTAGAAGAAGTTGCAGTAGAAGAAGTTGCAGTAGAAGAAGCGGGCTCCGACGACGAAGTTGCTGACGAAGAAAAAGAGTAAACAAACACCCCAGAGATTTTTAACGACCGTTCCCGTAAATTCGGGCCAACCAAAATAATTCACTTAGAAATCGTGATTAGTAATGATTCAACAAGAAACCAGATTAAGCGTAGCTGATAACACCGGTGCTCGCGTAGTGATGTGCATCAAGGTGCTAGGCGGTACACGTCGACGATACGCCGGACTCGGTGACATAATTGTGTGTAGCGTCAAGAGTGTCATCCCTGGCAGCGAAGTCAAGAAAAAGGCGATCGTACGAGCAGTTGTTGTGCGCCGCAAGCAACCGACTCGCCGTCCCGATGGCAGCTACATTCGTTTTGACAGTAACGCCGTTGTGCTCATCGACACCGACGGCAGCCCCCGTGGAACACGTATTTTTGGAGCGGTTGCTCGAGAACTACGTGACAACAATTACATGCGAATCGTTAGCCTCGCAAATGAGGTAGTATAACTATGAAACTCAAAATAGGTGATAACGTATTGGTCATTGCAGGTAAAGACAAGGGTCGTACTGGCGCAGTACTGCGTTTGTTCCACGACAAAAACAAGGTCGTGATTGCAGGATTGAATATGGCAAAGAAAACAGTAAAGCGCAGTCAAGCCAATCCTCAAGGTGGATTGCTTGACGTCGAAATGCCCTTAGATGCATCTAATGTTATGCTCGTTGATCCCACAACTGGAACCGCTCGTCGAGCTGGTTATGAAGGGATTCGCAGTGAAGGCACTAAAGAACGAGTGCTCAAGGAACATGGACGCAACGGTGGTCGTAAGACAAGTACGACTGCTAGCAGCGAATAGATCAAATACTTTCATTACTTAGCACGACAACACAGACAATATTATATAGGGATCTTTCCTCAGCCGACAAACAACCACAAGCCATCAACTACTTGGTAGCTATGGGTCGTACAGGGACAGGACAAAGAGAATGAAACCGAGACTTCAAGAAAAATTCGAAATTGAGATTCAACCAGCGATTACCAAAAACGCAACTGGCGGGAATATCAACGCTCTACCGCGAATCGAAAAAATCGTGCTCAACATGGGTGTTGGTAGTGCCGTCGAAGAAAAGAAACATATTGAAACGGCAGTATCGGCCTTAGCAGAAATTACTGGTCAAAAGCCACTAATCACGCTTTCGCGTAAATCGATCGCCGCTTTCAAATTGCGTGAAGGAATGCCTATCGGTGCAAAAGTAACGCTTCGTCGCCAACGGATGTACGAGTTCCTTGACCGACTAATTTCCATCGCTTTACCTCGTGTTCGCGACTTTCGCGGAATCAATCGCCAGGCCTTCGACGGAAACGGTAATTACAGCCTTGGGTTGACGGAGCAAACCGTTTTCCCAGAGCTAAACCCAGACAAATATTTACGCCCGCAAGGGATGAACATCACCATCGTAACCTCAGCGAAAACCAATGAGGAGGCTTTGGATTTGTTAGAACGATTTGGGATGCCATTTCAGCACGCCCCAGAAGATGCCGACAAATAATAACCAATCACTTTAAGGCGGTCCTACTGTGTGGTAGGCCAAACAATTAGTCAGCCCAGTTTATTCCCAAAGGAATCCAAGTGGCCAGTAAATCAAAAATTGCAAAAGCAAAACGAGTGCCTAAGTACTCATCCCGTTCGGAGCGCAGGTGTCAACTTTGTGGACGCCCGCGTGCCGTATATCGTAAATTTGGAATCTGTCGAATTTGTTTTCGCAAATTGGCAGATCAAGGTTTGATTCCTGGTGTCCGTAAGGCAAGCTGGTAGAAGGATTATATATCAAATGATGACCGACCCCATTGCCGACATGTTAACGCGAATACGTAATTCCGTAAGTGTTGAGCACCCCACCGTCGACATTCCCGATTCTCTTCTAAAAAGAGGAGTCGCTGATGTATTGAAGCGCGAAGGTTATATCTGGGACTTCGAAGTAATCGAAGGCTCACCAGGTAACACTCTGCGTTTGGAATTGAAGTACGGTAACAATGGCGAGAAACTAATTCAAAAGATCCGCCGTGTCAGTACACCTGGCCGACGAATCTATTCAAAAGCTCGCGACCTCCGTCCCGTTCTCAATGGAATGGGAATTACGGTTATTAGTACGAGTCAGGGCGTAATCAGCGACCGGGAAGCGCGACAGCGTAAACTCGGTGGTGAAGTCCTCTGCGAAGTTTACTAATTTCACAATTGCAATCAATTAATATATAGAAACAGAACACGAGTTTAATCATGTCCCGTATCGGTAATAAACCCATTGCTATTCTTGACGGCGTTACTGTCGCGATCAACGATCGGACCGTTTCCGTTGAAGGTCCTCAGGGCAAGCTTGAAATCGAGCACCGCCCTGAAGTCACTGTTGTTATCAATGAGGAAGACAAAACCGTCTCCGTATCTCGCGAAAACGACGATCGTGAATCGCGCGCTTTTCACGGCCTGACTCGCTCGCTTATCAATAACATGGTCATCGGTGTAAAAGAGGGATATGAAAAGAAACTTGAAATCGTTGGCGTAGGTTATGTGGGATCCATCCAAGGTGATTCGATTGCCCTGCGAGTTGGATTCGCTAACGAAATCAAACATAAAATTCCAGTCGGACTTGATGTAACTTGCCCGGATCAAAATCACATTATTGTTAAAGGGTGTGATAAACAACAAGTCGGTCAATTTGCAGCTGAGGTCCGAGCTGTTCGTAAACCGGAACCTTACAAGGGTAAGGGAATTCGATACGACGGCGAATACGTGAAAATCAAACCTGGTAAATCGGCTACTTAATCCTGCCAGAACAGAAAGACAAGAATCGTGGATAAGAACAAAAAACTTTCAAAACAACGACGTCGTCGCATTCATCATGTCCGTAATAGTTTACGGGGTAATTCGCAACGACCGCGCATGTGTGTTACTCGCTCCAACAAGAACATTTATTGCCAAATCATCGATGATGCCGCCGGCAAGACGTTGGTTGCTGTAAGTACGCAAAGTGCAGATTTGCGAAAAGCATCTGCTTACGGTGGCAATATTGCGGCGGCGACACTTGTCGGACAATCAGTCGGCAAACAAGCAATCGCTCAAGGCATTACTGCGGTGAAATTCGATCGTGGTTCGCATAAATATCACGGACGTTTGGCTGCGGTAGCAGATGCTGCTCGCGAAGCAGGACTTCAGTTTTAAGAACATAATTTACATTTAATACCTCGCTGTTGTAAAATACGAAACAGCACAATACTAAGTTAGGGGGCACACATCGTGTCAACAAACGGATCAAACGGATCGAACGACAACTTGACAGATCATGTGATCAAAATCAAACGCTGTGCTGCAGTAATGAAAGGTGGCCGTCGCTTTAGTTTTGCTGCCATGGTTGTCGTCGGCGATGGGAAAGGCCAAATCGGCTGGGGATACGGAAAAGCCAACGAAGTTCCTCCAAGTGTGCAAAAAGCAACTAAACAGGCCACTCGGGAAATGATTCAAATCCCCGTAGTCAATGGAACGATCCCACATCAAATCCAAGGTAAATTCGGAGCTGCGAAAGTACTACTTATTCCAGCGGGACCCGGTACCGGTATTATTGCAGGGCAAGCCGTTCGCAGTGTTTGTGAAGCTGCTGGTATTACTGATATTCTTACTAAGAGTTATGGCACAAATAATCCTGTGACTTTAGTCAAAGCGACAGTTTCGGGACTTTCAAACCTACGCACCAAAGAACAGATTGAACGATTACGAGAGGTTAGTCTCTAATGAAACTGCATGACGTAAACGAAGGTATTACTAAATATAAGAAAAGGCGACGCATCGGGCGGGGCTCTGGGTCCGGTCATGGAAAAACCTCCGGCAAGGGACATAAAGGCCAAAAGTCTCGTAGCGGCTGGTCACAAAAAGTGACATTCCAAGGCGGTGCGATGGCGATGGTTCGTCGAATCCCTAAGCGTGGTTTCAACAACCGTTTCGCATTGGACGTTGCTACACTTAACTTGCGCGATCTGGAGCGAGTCTTTAATGATGGTGATGAGGTGACGCCTGAGTCCATCAAACAACAGGGACTCTTGACATCACGATATGACGTGTTGAAGATCCTCGGCGACGGTGAGCTTGGTAAAAAACTTAATGTTTCCGCCCACCGCTTCAGTGCAAAAGCACAAGAACAAATCGAAGCGGCCGGTGGTACAGTAACAGTCTTGCCTGGTAAGGCTCCTGTTATCAAAAACAAGATGAAACCTAAAACACCTAAAAACCGCGATTAAGTTCATTCCGCCTAACACCCTAGCGTACCCCCGATAACACAAGTTGCGTTTTCACTTGGTAAACATCTGATGCTTGAAAAAATCCGAATCATTTTCACCATACCGGAATTGAGGAATAAAATCCTCATCACGTTGGTGCTGCTTAGTGTTTATCGAATTGGCTATCACATTACGTTACCAGTCGTCGATCAAGTAAAAATGCTCGCAGGTTTAGATGGCAATCAAGGTACTCTCGCTGGACTGATCGCTCGCGTCTCTGTGTTCTCGGCGAGTAACCTCCAACAAGCAACTATATTCGGCCTCGGCATCATGCCTTACATTTCAGCCTCGATTATTTTTCAAATTATGGGAAGTTTCGTGCCGAGTATCCAAGCATTGAAGAAGGAGGGGCAGTCCGGGCAAAAGAAAATCAATGACTACACACGCTACCTGACCGTCGTCCTCTGTCTCGTGCAAAGTACCGTCTATGTGTTTGCCTACTTAAATACCAGTGACTTTATAGCAGCCGACTTTCAGAACGATGCCGGTGGGTTGACGTTTGGCTGGTCCATGATATCCATCATGATTATGACCTGCGGTGCGACATTCTTGATGTGGCTCGGCGAACAAATTGATGAATATGGTATTGGCAACGGCATTAGCCTGTTAATCATGGCTGGTATACTCGCGATGATGCCGGCGGCTTTGCAATCGATGGAATGGAAATTTTCACTCCAGGGGCTTGGTAACGACCCCGGTATCGAAACCATGATTCTCCTAGCCTGTATCTTTGTCCTCGTGGTACTAGGTGTAGTATTCATCACGGTCGGACAACGACGAATCCCCACTCAGAGTGCCAAGCATGTACGCGGACGACGAGTCTTTGGGGGCACGCGACAACATCTACCATTACGAGTGAATCAAGGTGGCGTGATGCCAATTATCTTTGCCTCCAGTTTACTTATGGTTCCTGGAATTATGATCGGGTTTTTGAAAAGTGCATTTGAGCCTGGTGGGACTGGATCAACGATCATGGCGGGGCTCGAAGATGCGTTTCAACCTGGAAGCGGGTTCCTTTACAATATGATGTATATTGGAATGATTTTCTTCTTCTGTTACTTCTGGACCGCGATTACGTTTAATCCAAAAGAAATGGCCGACAACCTCAAAGAATATGGTAGCTTTATTCAGGGCTATCGACCCGGAAAACGAACTGCCGACTACCTAGAAAAAGTCATGGTTCGCATCACTTACGTGGGTGCATCATTTTTGTCCGTAGTGGCAATCGTGCCCACGTTAATTGCCAGTCAATTACAGATAGATATGCAGCTAGCTAGTTTTTATGGTGGTACCGGTTTGTTGATCGGCGTGAGTGTTGCTTTTGATCTAGTACAAAAAATCGACAGTCACTTGGTCATGACAAACTACAAGGGACTCCTGGATTCCTAGCGTTACTAAAAATTAAATTTTGAACCGAGGGGTGTGATTACACGATGTTAATTGTATTCGTTGGCCCTCCGGGTTCAGGAAAAGGAACTCAGTGTGAATTGTTGGCCCAACACATAGGTGTGGTTCATCTTTCCACTGGAGAGTTGTTTCGACAACAAATACAACAAGCAACAAAACTTGGTCAACTTGCGGCCTTGTTTATTGATGATGGCAATCTTGTACCCGATCATATCGTGGTCGAGCTTGTCCGGCAAAGCTTAGGGGATGTCCAGTACCAAACTGGTTGTCTACTCGATGGCTTTCCACGATCCGTTGCTCAGGCCCAAGCATTGGATGCAATGGTCCATGAACACGGTAAACAAATAGCGATGGTATTGGCACTTGCTGTCCCCCAGGACATCTTGGTCGATCGCTTGCTGCAACGCCAGCGAAAAGATGACACGCTTGATACCATTCAACAACGGCTTGATGTCTACCAACAAGAGACACAACCCGTACTGGATCACTATCAAAAGCAAGAATTGGTGGTAACCATCGACGGAAATGGAACCGTCGAGGACGTTTTTCAACGGGTTAAACAGGCAGCTGATTTAAAACGGACATAAACCTTGTAGTAAATTCGATCAAAAACAGTTGGAACTGCTTGCGATTTAGATGATTTCGCCCCTTGTCGGGGTGTTTGTACCAAGTTTATACTAACTTACTTGCGAATATTTTTTTGAGGCAATAGAGAAATGAAAGTTCGTGCGAGTGTAAAGCGAATTTGTGAACACTGTAAAGTTGTCCGGCGCAAGGGTCGAGTATACATCATCTGCAGTTCCAACCCACGTCACAAACAACGACAAGGCTAAGTAACTACTAATCCGGTTGCGGCAAATAACCAAACAATGCCCGCTTATAGGGCTTAACAATCAACTAACATAAATCAGAATTCAATATCGTTTTCTGAGTTTTTTCCAAGGAGTCTCGCTATGCCACGTCTTTTGGGTGTAGACATTCCCAATGACAAGCGAATCGCTATCTCTTTGACTTACCTTTACGGGATCGGTCAAAAGACTGCACGTGAATTGTGTTTAAAAGCCGGTATCGATCCGTCGCTGCCAGCACATGAACTTACTGAAAGTGATGTCAGCCGATTCGCGACTATTATCGAAGAGGATTACATCGTTGAGGGACCATTGCGTCGACAAGTCCAAC
This sequence comes from Planctomycetaceae bacterium, assembly GCA_012965455.1. GTDB lineage: Bacteria > Planctomycetota > Planctomycetia > Pirellulales > Pirellulaceae > UBA721. Next base: position 6,973 of record DTSG01000374.1, read on the forward strand.
AAAATATTGCTCGACTTAGAGACATCCGTTCCTACCGTGGCATCCGACATCGCATGGGACTTCCCGTTCGGGGACAAAACACACAAACCAACGCACGTACTCGTAAGGGTGCTAAGAAAACCGTTGCCGGTAAAAAGGGTGTTAAAGATCTTCGCTAGACGCTTGCCGTTTTTGCAGATCACAACACTTGCTCGATATTACATTTCATAACTTATTCATTGAACAACGACTCAAATCCTGACAAACTCTTGGTTGCATGATTTAGGTTTAGCTTATTACGAAGGAGTTCTTGGCCGTGGCCAAAACGAAGAAACGAAAACAACGTCGTAACGTTGCCTTTGCTATCGCTCACGTGAAAGCAACATTCAACAACACGACCGTTACAATCACCGATACAAAAGGCGATACCTTGTGCTGGGCAAGTGCAGGTACGAGCGGCTTTAAAGGCAGCCGAAAGAGTACACCCTTTGCCGGGCAATGTGCTGCTCAACAAGCAGCTGAAAAAGCATTGAAATTTGGCGTCAAAGAAGTGGACGTTCAGATTAAAGGCCCTGGAAGTGGACGCGAAAGTGCTATCACTGCCATGCAAGCGGCTGGGCTCAATGTAAAAACAATTGAAGATAAAACCCCAATCCCTCACAACGGATGCCGACCTCCTAAGAAGCGTCGCGTTTAATTACTGCCCCCCCCTTTTCTAACTATCTGTCTGCAAGCAACTGTAGACATTATCCCCACACTGTTGGTAAACGATAACACGGAGACTTTTCATGCATATTCGATGGCGACAACTCGAACTACCAAGTGTAGTCGAATGTGACAAATCTACACTTTCTGCAACCTATGGAAAATTTACTGCAGAACCTTTCGAACGTGGTTTTGGAGTCACAATCGGAAACAGCCTGCGACGTATTTTGCTTTCAAGCTTAATGGGTAGTGCTGTTACTCAAATCAAAATCCAAGGAGCTCAACACGAATTCACGTCGCTCGAAGGAGTTCAAGAAGATGTGACTGACGTCGTGTTGAATGTCAAATCGCTCTGCATCAAAAATCACTCGGACAGTCTCAAAGTTATTCATATCGAACAGAATAAAGCTGGAGTCATTCGAGGTTCGGATATCATTACCGATGCTGACGTCGAAGTGATCAATGGAGATCACGTCATCGCAACATTAAATGAAGATACTCTATTCATGATGGAAATGGTTGTTGAAAACGGACGGGGCTACGTCCCCGCTTCGGAACAAGAAGCTGGCGAAAACGAAATCGGAATTATTCCAATCGATGCTGTGTTTAGTCCTGTTACCCGAGTTCGCTATCATGTTGACGAAACTCGCGTGGGTCAAAAAACAAACTACGATAAATTAACGATTGAAATTTGGACCAATGGTTCCTTAAATCCAGAAATGGCTATCGTGGAAGCAGCAAAAATCCTGCGAAAACACCTCAACCCGTTTGTGCAATATTCGGAACTCGGTGCCCAAGTCCATGCTGCTGATCGCTCAGCTCGCAGTCCAGCGGATATCGAACTAGATGCGAAACTAAATATGCCTTTGGCATCTTTGCAGTTGTCAGTTCGTGCGAACAATTGCTTGGAAACAGAACACATCCATACCGTTCGCGAACTCGTTCAACAAACCGAAGATGGATTGCTCGAAGTGCGAAACTTCGGCGAAACAACTCTTGTTGAAGTTCGTGAACAACTAAGTGAACTCGGATTACATTTGGGCATGAGGGTTCCACCTCCAGCTCAAACATCCTTCTAATCAGAAATTATCAAAGCATACATAGGCGTTAACGAATCATGCGACATCGACGACGAGGCCGACAACTAGGTCGATCTTCATCCCACCGTAAAGCAATGTTGAAAAACATGGCTAGCAGTTTATTCCTTACAGAACGTGATGAACTAGCGACGGAGATTCACGGCAACCCGCCGCGAGTCCGACGAAGAATCACCACGACGATCCAGAAAGCTAAGGAAGTTCGTTCCATAGTTGAAAAGTGTATTACACTCGCGCGAAAAGTTCAGCCAGCCTATGGGGCGGCGGATGCCTTGTTGCCTGAATCACTTCGCGAAGCTGACAAACTCAACAAGCAAGAAGAAGCCTACAAAGTTTGGCGTAAAAGCGACGATTGGCAAGCTTGGGCTGCGGCCAGAGCTCCCATCGTTAACGCTCAACGTAAAGCACTGCAAATGCTAGGTAGCCGTGAAGCAGTTGATATTTTGTTCAACGATATCGCTCCAGCGTTGCTCGAAGAAAACCCAGATCGTGTCAGCGGTTTCACTCGAATCTTGAAGATTGCAAAACCACGACTTGGGGATAATGGTACACAAGCTATTCTTGAAATCCTCGGTGAAAACAACAACCGAGACACTAGCGATTCTGTAGCTCCTGCGGCTCCTGTCTTAGAAGACGCACCTGCTGAAGAAGACGCACCTGCTGAAGAAGACGCACCTGCTGAAGAAGAAGCACCTGCTGAAGAAGAAGCACCTGCTGAAGAAGAAGCACCTGCTGAAGAAGAAGCACCT
>DTSG01000375.1 GCA_012965455.1 Planctomycetaceae bacterium
CCCTGCGGGTCTTTGCGCGTGGCATAGATTTGCCACAGTTGAGCAACGTTGTCCTTCTTATCTTTTCCAGGGTTGTAGATTCGCGAATTCGCGGTGATTTGTCCTGAATAAATTCTCGCCCATGAGATATCACCAGTTTTGGCTGGAACCACTTTAAAGACTAAGCCACAAAAGGGCTCGTCGACGGCCGGCTTGCGGGATACCACTTGCTCTTCTTCTTGTTTGCGGCCGGTGGAAACAAGTGTTCCAACAACAGGAGGTCGATCGAGGGGGCTCGGTAAATAGGCTTGAACGGCGTCTAAAATTGGCTGTACTCCAATACCATGCAGCGCCGACCCACACATTACTGGTTGAAAAGACTGTTGAATCGTTCCCTTGCGTAATACATCATGAATGGCGGACTCAGGGATATCTTCTTCCATGAGCATCAAGTCGGTAAGTTCCTCGCTGTATTCAGCCAGTTGTTCGAGCATCTTCAACCGCCATACTTGGGCAGTGTCGACTAGCTCCTCAGGGATCTCGGTTTCTTGGATATCTAATGCGTCTTCCTGATCATCAAAGCTCAGCATCCGCATCCGTACGAGATCAATGACACCATAAAAGGGAAGGCTGGTATGTGCCGGCCCCGCGCCGGCTGGAATTTGAATCGCAACAGGTTTGGCTCCCAAGCGGGTACTGAGTTCCCCAAAGACGGCGTCAAAATCGGCTCCTTCACGGTCCATCTTGTTAATAAAGACAATACGCGGAACTTCGTAATGGTCTGCCTGTCGCCAAACCGTTTCACTTTGGGCCTCGACACCCTCGCGCGCACTGAAGACAACCACAGCTCCATCCAATACTCGCAAACACCGCTCCACTTCTGCCGTAAAATCAACGTGCCCGGGAGTGTCGAGCAGGTTAATATGGACATTTTTCCAGTTGAAGGTGACACAGGCCGAGTAAATGGTGATGCCCCGCTCTTGTTCTTCCGGGTCGTCATCCGTCACCGTCGTTCCCTTATCAACCATACCCACGCGATGTTTGGCACCACTATAAAACAACATGCGTTCGGTGACGGTGGTTTTGCCGGCATCGATATGCGCGATGATGCCAAAATTGCGAAGCTTGTCTATTTGACGTGCCATGAGTTGAAGAGCCCAATAAAACCGAACTAGAACAAGAGATGTGGATAATTCATATTGTTAATGGGAAAGCTGCCTGTGGGAAGGTGCAAACGTTAAATGGAATCTGCCAAACGGCGGACTGATTTCAGCAGCGAAAAAAAAAACCGCGCGACCGTAAGTCTAACGCGGCTTGATTTATTGTATGTGGAATTACCAAGCGAAGTGAGCAAACGCTTTGTTCGCATCAGCCATACGGTGGATGTTTTCACGTCGAGTAATCGCGGCGCCTTCTTTGTTGTAGGCAGCAACGAGTTCGTCAGCAAGTTTCAGATGAGTAGGTCGGCCTTTCTTTTCACGCAAGGCGATCAAGATCCAGCGGAATGCCAATGATTGTTGGCGGTTTTTGTTGACCTGCATTGGCACCTGGTAAGCAGCACCACCGACTCGCTTAGAGCGAACTTCGATTTGTGGTTTGACGTTTTCAACAGCCGTTGTGAATACTTCAAGCGGTTCTACGTCTGGAAGCCGAGTCTGAATTTCATCGAGTGCATTGTAGAAAATTGCCTGAGCGACAGTTTTCTTTCCGTCGTTCATCAAGCAATTGATGAATTTACTTGCAAGCAGTGAATCGAACTTTGGATCCGGCTTGAGTTGTTTTCGGCTGGCGGTAATTCTACCCATCTTTATTTATTCCGTAATTTTTTTCGTGGAGCTGTGTTACTGATAACGAAGCGATAAATAATATGGCGTTATGGCTTTTTCGCCCCATAGCGACTACGTGATTGACGGCGACCCTCTACTCCGAGAGCATCGAGAGCTCCACGAATGACTTGGTAACGGACGCCTGGTAAGTCACGCACTCGTCCACCTCGTACAAGCACAATCGAGTGTTCCTGTAGGTTATGACCTTCACCTGGAATGTATACGGTGACTTCTTTACCATTGGAAAGACGAACACGAGTGATTTTTCGCAGAGCCGAATTTGGTTTCTTCGGTGTCATAGTACGTACCTGTAAACATACGCCTTGCTTTTGTGGGCAGCGTTCTAATACAGGTGCTTTTGATTGCTTACGTCGTTTCTTGCGACGCTTACGAACGAGTTGATTTATCGTTGGCATGAAAGGTTTCCAAAACCGATAATTAATGAATGTTGTTTCTGTTATTAATACTTATTTCTACGCGTCAACAAGGCCAAACTGCCTCGAAAAACCGCTAGGGGAACTACTCAGCCTACACGCTCATAGCTGCTTGTCAATTGCCATTGGCTGTTTTTGAAAAAACTCAATGAACTGCTTGCAACCGCTGCAGGCCGGCACTCGGCAAGACAAACAGCAATTAGAGAAGTCTTCTCATGAGTTTCAGTTCCGTCCGGCTAGGGGTTCTGTAAATTCACCAAACGGTCTGTGCTCGAACTGCACCAACGCCTTGGCAAGTTCACGTTTCATGAGCGCAGCGACTTGGGGATGTTTGTCAAAGATGTTGTTCTTCTCTGCGGGGTCCGTTTTTAGATTGTAGAGCTGGTCGGCTTCGAAGTAATGCGCGTTGGCCTGTGAAGCGTAATGGCCCAGATGCCCGTTGCGTGTGAGGTACGGACGTTTGAGCGGTGGGTTGTCGCGATACGCATTGAATTTGTGGCCCGCCGCGATCTTCTGCTGAATCTCGGGGGGATAACGCACGGCGATGTATTTCCACTCAGCGGTTTTGACTCCGCGTGAGTGGCCCATTTCACCAAACAGCACCTCCCGCAGTGGCTCCTGGCTGCCCGCCAGTGCCGGCTTGAAACTAAGGCCGTCCATCCGGTAGTTGTCTGGACGCTCAATGCCGCACAGATCGAGCACGGTTGGGGCGAAGTCGATATTGGCCACAATGCCGTCGTACTTAGAATGTGGCTTGATCGTTCCCGGCCACAGGCAGAGCATGGGAACTCGCATGCCGTATTCGTATAGCGTCGTCTTGCCGTGACGGTATGAACCGTGATCGGGTACAAACACGATCAGAGTGTCTTTCTCGATTCCAAGCTGCCTAACTTTGTCGATGATCGCGCCGACGCCGTCGTCGAGCCACAACGCGAACGCAGTGCGATCATCAAATCCTGCTTGACGATTCCGCTGCAACACGTTCTTTCGCGACGGCAGTACGTCGAAGCCCTCGGCCACGAATCCTTCGCCGGTCATGCGGGGATCGGCTGCGAGCGAAAACTCGTTGACCCAGGGTGCTGGCCCGTGATGGAGCGTTGTGGAAAAACAGAGAAAGAACGGCTTCTCCTTCGACTCGTCCAGAAACCGGAATACCTTATCGACTGTCCAGTCGAGGTTGTGAACATTCAACGCATCGCAATGCAGCTCTTTCAGGTTCGCGGCGTAGACACCATCCGCAAAATCAAAACCGTACTTTTTGATCTCGTCGCACCACTTCTGATGGTTGCGGCGCATCATGGCGTTGACTTGTGGGTCTCGCGGATCTGCGTTTTGCGGCCAGTTTTCCAGCCCAGAGTCACGTGCGTTTCCGTTAGCCTGCAGCCAGTCATGGCGGATGACATGCGACTTGCCAACAAACCCGGTTCGATAACCGTTCAGCTGCAGCACTTTGGCCAGATTCCAGCGATGCGGTTCCAACTCGCCTATGTTCTCGACCTGCGTCTGATCGCCCAGCGGGTGCTCACGTAGGAAGCGTTGCCCCTCGCAGCGACCGGCATATCGTCCCGTCAGAAAGCTGTAGCGAGACGGCGAACAGACCGTAGACGTAACATTGAAGTTGCTCAGGTAGATTCCATCCTTCATCATCTGATTCAAATGGGGCGTGTGGACCTTCCCGCCCATGAACCCGAATGAGTCCCAGCTCTGATCGTCGGTGAGGATCAGCACGATATTGGGCTTCTTTCCTGTCGAGCCTGGTGATGTTGCAGTCGGCAGCGTGTTCTGCGCCGAAGTGGGATTCACAAGGAGCACAGAGGCAACGGTCAGCGTCAGTAATCGTAAAAACATAGGTTGCAATAATCCCGAGAGTTCTATATTCATTCTAACCCCGCTGCCTTTTCCTGAGAACGCTGATAGCCATGACGTTCATCCAATTTTCTAAGTCTCCCTAACGCATCTACCTGAAAGCTGCAATTTTGTCTCCACTAAGGTAGTCATCATTAAAGCGGTGAACAACATTGATATCAGTCTGCCCACTGGTAGACACGTACATAGTCGCACTGAAATGTCTGTGGAAAGGCGTCTGGAGCAATCTGATCGGCCCGTTGGTCAGTCTTCTCGAAAAACCGACCATCGACTGCGAGATTGATGATCAAATGAAATGGTTGGTCGTACGGTGCGCGCGGATTCTCTTTCGCTGTTTCGCAGAACCACTCCTCCTTCGTCCGTGTCTTGCACAACTTTCCATCCACGAACCACTTAATCTCGTCGGCAGTCCACTCCAGGGCGTAAACGTGGAAGTCCTCGGCCGCATCCTTTGCCGGAAACTTGTAGCTATGGGCCAAATAGGTGTTCCGAGGCCAGGCGCCTCCAAAGTGAAGCGCACCGGTTGTCTCATCAACCGCGTTTCCTCGCGATTCGATAATATCGATCTCACCACCTGCGGCCCAACCGCCATATTTCGATTCGGTCGGCAGCATCCAAACGGCGGGCCAGATTCCTTGACCGTTGGGCATTTTGGCACGAATCTCAAATCGCCCGTACTGCCATTCCCCGCGTTTCTGTGTTCGAATTCGCGCCGACGAGTAGGGCTGCGTCTTGCCGTCGCTAGTGGTATGCGGATCACGATGCACCGCGATATTCAAGAAACCATCCCTGACGAAACAATACTTGGGATCCGTCCGGTAGGCCTGTCGTTCGTTATTTCCGCCGCCGTAGTTGTTCTCTTCCTTCTCCCATTTCGTGAAATCCAGAGTATCTCCATCAAACTCATCCGTCCAAACCATCACCCACGTCTGCGAAGGTGATGTCACGCGGTAATCGCCTGCTGGGAAGAATCCCGTGAAGGGGGCCCCCGATCCCCGTACGCCTAAACCGACGTTTGTCCATAAGTCGCCTTTCTTGGTCTGCAGCTGATAATACTTGCCGATTTCGGTTGCGTATTTCACCTCGACCGCTGGCGAGACCGACATGCCCGGCTCGGCGCACGCAACGGCTTGCAGGATTGCGAACAACAGAGCGATGCTCAAGGGCACGGAGGTGATCGTATAATGCTGGACGAGTTGCATAATTTCCTAACAGCACGAATGCGTCCACCGGGTTGCCGCCAGCGATGTGGATTTCAGATTCATACCGGACGACAACGCCGGTGTTTTTATGATATCCGCTTTTCTGCGATCCAGGCTACAGGCTCATTGCCATTGGCGTTATTTGAAAAACTCAATGAACTCACGCAAATGATGTCGGCCAGAAAAACATGTTTGTATTTCAATGCTTTGCTCAGCCTCCGGCTGGCTAGAATGTGTAAAAAGAGCTAATTCGCGTCGTCACCTTCTCCCAATAATTCGTCAAGAGATTTGGCTGGTTCTTCCACAACCGGTGCCTCAGCGACTGGTCCTGATGTAGCTTCTTCCTCACCCGTTTGCAATAAGGGGAATTGAGTGACAAGCGATTGATCGTCTTCGGCAGCTAGGGCCTGTAAGGCTTCTGCTTCATAACGAACTTCACCCGCCTGGAACTTTCGGAATCCAGTTCCTGCTGGAATTAAGTGTCCGAGGATAACGTTTTCTTTGAGGCCAACAAGTCGATCGACCTTTCCTGATAATGCTGCTTCGGTGAGTACCTTGGTCGTTTCTTGGAAACTCGCTGCCGAGATAAAGCTTGAGCTTTGTACCGACGCCTTTGTAATCCCCAATAATTGCGGGTCAGAAGTCGCGGGTTTAGGCTTGGTGCCTTTAGCCGGACTACCACCCTCTGCTTCAACGGCAGTGTTAGCTGTTTCTAAAGCAGTTTTCGGAATGACTTCGCCAACTTGGAAGTTGGTGTCACCAGCGTCCTTAATCTTCAAGCACTTGGCTAAAGCTTCGTTTGCTTGTCGCACTTCGATCTTGTCCATCACCATGCCGGTCAACAATGTTGTGTCGCCAGAGGTTCGGATTTGAACTTTTCGCAGCATGCGAGCGATGATGATTTCAATGTGCTTGTCATTGATTTCCACTCGTTGACTTCGATAGACCTGTTGGACTTCGCGAGTTAAATAACGCTGGACTTCCTCTTCACCACTAACACGTAAGATGTCGTGTGGTTCCAAGGGACCGTCGACGAGCTCTTTACCCGCTTGGACGACGTCGCCGGAGTGAACCAAGAAACGTTTACCTGGTGGTACCAAGTGTTCGAATTCCATTTCACTTTCTTCGTTGCGAATTAGAATCTGTCGTTTACCACGTTTCTTTTCACCCGTGATTTCGACGACACCGTCGATTTCAGCAATCACAGCGGGATCCTTTGGCTTCCGAGCTTCAAAGATTTCGGTAATTCGCGGCAAGCCCCCAGTAATATCACTAACACCAGATGCTTCACGTGGAGTTTTAGCAATCACCGAACCAGCTTTGACTTTTTCGCCTTCGTCCACTTCGATGTGGGCACCTTCAGGTAAGTAATAAACATCCTGAGGTTTGCCATCGGAGTCTTCCAAGATAATTTGCGGATGGAGTTCACCTTTGTGGTCAGTGATCATACGACGCATGCTACCGCCGGCATCTTTTTCGAGCCGTAGAGTTTCACCATCGACGATGTCGTCGTAGCGTGCGATACCGGAAACTTCGGCGAGAATCGGAATACTGTGTGGATCCCATTCACAAAGGATGGTTCCGGCTTTGATCTCGTCATTTTCGTTGACGCGAAGTAAAGCACCCGTCGGCACAGTGTGTGTTTCGAGCTCACGGCCTTTGGTGTCCAGAATAGCGATTTCACCATTACGGGTAAGTACGATATTGTCACCCTTGACATTGGTAACATTTCGAATATGAACGAACTTAACGATACCGCCGGTTTGTGATTTCGTATCAGATTCTTCAATACTTGTATTCACGGTACCACCGATATGGAAAGTACGCATGGTCAACTGCGTACCCGGTTCACCGATACTTTGAGCAGCGATGATTCCGACTGCCATGCCAATTTCAACTTCTCGTCCGGTAGAAAGATCCATGCCGTAACATTTGCGACAGATACCTAATGGTGCGTCACAGGTCATTGGCGAACGAACTTGGATTTTATCCACACCTAAGTCTTCGATACGCTTTGCCGTTTCAGGAGTAATCATTTCGTTGGCCGCAACGATGACTTCATCCGTAACCAAGTGCGCGATCTGTGTCTGACTGACTCGACCATTAATCGCATCGGCCAAACGCACTTCGACTTTTTCACCACGGTAAATAACACCTTTGGTAATACCTCGAGCGGTTTTGCAATCTTCCATGGTGACAACGACGTTTTGCGCCACATCGGCTAGTTTACGTGTTAGGTAACCAGAGTCAGCAGTTTTCAGAGCGGTATCAGCCAATCCTTTACGAGCACCATGGGTCGAACTGAAATATTCCAGTACTGATAACCCTTCCCGAAAGTTTGCCTTAATCGGAGTTTCAATGATTTCACCGGTTGGCTTGGCCATCAAACCACGCATCCCCGCGAGTTGGCGAATTTGTTCAATACCACCACGAGCACCAGAGTGAGCCATGAGATACACAGGATTAACATACCCATCACCGCCACGGTAATCTTGTTTCATCCCTTCCATCATCAGCTCGGTAATTTGCTCACGAGTGTGAGTCCAAGTATCTAGAACTTGGTTGTAACGTTCCAGTTCTGTAATCACACCACGCTGATACAACTTGCTATATTTCGCAACTTGCTTTTCAGCTTCACCAATAATGGAGAATTTTTCCTCAGGTGTAATGAGGTCATCCGTAGCAAATGAAAGCCCAGATTGCGTACTGTTTTGGAAACCGAACTGCATCATGTCATCAAGCAAGTCAATGGTTGATCGCCGCCCCAAGGTTTGGTAACAATCGGAAATTACAATGGACAAGTCACCACTTCGAAGTGTGTCGTTATAGTAATCCATGCCTGTGGGCAGCATCGAGTTAAAGCAGATGCGGCCATAGGTTGTTTCGATAATTGCACCTGGTTGAGCGTCGCCATCTTCCGTTTTTAGTTTGCAGCCCGCTGGTAAACGCAGTTTGATTTTTGAGTGAGTCTCAATAATCCCTTCGGCGTGAGCATAGTCTGCTTCGGTGGAACTCGAGAAAGTCATGCCTTCACCTTTTCGGTTCGGCAATTCCAATGTGCTGTAATAGCAACCCATCACGACATCCTGTGACGGACTCATAATTGGTTTACCGTTGCTGGCTGCAAAGATATTGTTTGTTGACAGCATTAGGGTATGAGCTTCGACTTGAGCTTCAACCGACAATGGCAAGTGAACTGCCATTTGGTCACCGTCAAAGTCAGCGTTAAAACCTTTACAAACTAGTGGATGCAAGTGAATTGCGTTACCCTCGACGAGTATCGGTTCAAAGGCTTGGATTCCCATGCGGTGAAGCGTGGGAGCTCGGTTAAGCATGACTGGGTGATTTTCAATCACGGATTCAAGGATATCCCATACTTCTTCGTCTTTGCGCTCAAGCATTTTCTTGGCGCTCTTAATCGTGTCGGCATGACCGAGCTCTTTCAAACGACGAATAATAAAGGGTTGGAATAATTCGAGCGCAATTTTCTTGGGTAAACCACATTGGTGGATTTTCAGTCGTGGTCCGACCACAATCACACTACGAGCGGAGTAATCAACACGTTTGCCGAGTAGGTTTTCACGGAAACGACCTTGCTTACCTTTGATCATATCGGTCAAAGATTTAAGCGGACGATTACTGCTCCCCAAAACCGGACGTTTACAACGATTGTTATCGAACAACGCGTCGACTGACTGTTGCAACATTCGCTTTTCGTTACGAATGATCACTTCGGGAGCGTTTAAATCAACCAATTTACGTAAGCGGTTATTACGGTTGATAATTCGACGATAAAGGTCGTTCAAGTCACTCGTGGCAAAATTACCCGAGTCTAATAGTACCAATGGACGTAAGTCCGGTGGGATCACTGGGATGACATCCAATACCATCCACTCTGGACGGTTGTCGCTATCACGAATGGCTTCAACAATTTGTAGTCGCTTGGCCAAGTCCTTTGTCTTTTGCTTACTCTTGGTGTTTTCCAAGTCTTCGCGTAGCTGAATCGACAACTCGACAAGGTCGAGTTTGTTGAGCAATTGTCGAACAGCGGCGGCACCCATGCCAGCTTCAAGATTAAGCTCAAAGTAGTTCATATCCGGGCGGATGACAGGGTCGAAATCGCGGAAAACTGTTCACTGGCCACAAAAAACATGCAAAACCAACAATCAAAC
>DTSG01000376.1 GCA_012965455.1 Planctomycetaceae bacterium
CCAAGAGTTTATTGCATCGGCCTCGATTGCTGATTATGGACGAACCGACTACGGGTTTGGATCCCACCGCTCGCATTGATTTATGGAACGTGCTGCGACAATTGCAACAAGATAGCGGAATGACGATTTTCATGACAACTCACCTCTTAGAGGAAGCGGAGCGGGCGGATCGAGTGGCGATTCTCAATGCAGGTAAGTTGGTGGCATTGGATCAACCAGATGTCCTCCGGCAGCAACTCGGCGGAGATGTTGTTTCCATTAAATGTGCAGACCCCGAGTCGTTATCCAAGTTGTTAGCCGCGGAGTTTAATGTGCAACCGCGTTTAGTGGATGGTCAATTACGGTTAGAGCAAGACGCGGACGCAGCCATAGCGGAAGCGTCCTCAAACGTTGCTTTAGTACAGCGCATTATGGAACAGTTCGGTGACCAGATTCAAACGATTACGGTCGGTCGTCCGAGTTTAGAAGACGTGTTCATTTCGAAGACGGGGCATCAATTTTTTCAGAGCGGCGAACTTGTGCCGACGGGAGAATAGCATCATGTCCGCTCCCACTGTACCGGCTCCCCGCATGGCCGCCGTTGTCTACCAACTATGTTGGCGTGAATTAGTAAGGTTCTTTCGTCAACGTAATCGCGTCATTGGTTCTATCGGCACTCCGTTGGTGATGTGGATTATTTTTGGCTTAGGCTTAGATCGCAGCTTTTCAGCGGGCACTAGTTCCGGGGCTGCTCCCGGGTTCTTGCATTATTATTTCCCAGGTTCGTTGGTGTTGATTTTGATGTTCACTGCTATCTTTACGTCGATTTCAATCATCGAAGACCGTCGTGAAGGATTTCTGCAATCCGTATTGGTTTCACCAGTTTCCCGCAGCAGTATGGTTTTGGGCAAGGTTTTAGGTGGAGCGATTATTGCCTTGATTCAAGCTTTATTGTTTTTGTCAGTTGCTTTGTTTCTCGATGTGTCTTGGTCACCGGGGCGATTCGTAGCATTGGTGGCTTTGTTGTTCGCCGCGGCGCTGATGATGACAAGCTTGGGATTTGTGTTTGCTTGGCGGATGGAGTCCACTCAGGGGTTCCATGCCATTATGAACTTAGTGTTGATGCCGATGTGGTTAATGTCGGGATCGTTTTTTCCAGTGCCTGCTTTGGCTAATTCCAGCGCTGCTCAAATGGCAGTACATTGGTGTATGCGGCTGAACCCGTTGACTTATGTTGTCGCTTTGGTGCGGGAGTTATTATACGCACAACCATTGGGTGAAGATTACTGGACGGCTTCGACTAGTACAAATACGATTGTTGTGGTGGTGGGGTTAATACTGTTTTTTGCAGCGGCGGTCTGGATAAGTCGCACACGGATTAGTGGAGATATGAGATGAATAAACCAGCGGTTTTCTTTGTGGCAGTCATGTTATTGTGTGCCGGTGTGTTGGTGCTGTCTAAAGCGGGACGCTGGATGGACGCCGGTGATCCAAACAATCAATCCGAAGCAAACAAGATTGCTGACTTTGTGCCGGAGATAAAACCTGCAGATTATGAACTGGGAGAAGGTGAGCCTTGGATTACCGATTTTCAGTTAGTGGATCAAGCTGGTGGTGGGTTTGCATCCAAGGCCTGGCGTGACAAAGTGTGGGTCGCGAGTTTCTTCTTCGCTTCGTGTCCGTCCACCTGTGTGCAACAGAATCAAGAAATGCAATCGCTGCATAAAGTTTGGGCTCGCAAGGGTGTCAAGTTTATTAGTATCAGTTGTGATGCCGACAATGATACTCCGGCTGTGTTGAATTCCTACGCCAAAAAATTCACATCAGACAATGAGAACTGGAAGTTTTTGACGGGTAACGCGCAATATATTAATCGCATCGGTTCGGATAAATTCCTATTGTCGGTCGGGCCACAGACTCATGCCGAATCATTTTGTGCCGTCGATAAGTGGGGAAATGTACGCGGGGCTTTTAATTGGCATGATGTGGAAGCGATGGAAGAATTGAACAAGCTATTAGTTGAATTATTGCTAGAGGAAGCGGAACCAGATGACGTGGTGGCTGACCGCGAGCGGTTGGAAAAGCAGATAGCAGCATTTGTAAAACAACAACAAACGGAACCGGCAGTGGACGAATAAACTTAGATTTACAAGCAGAGTATATGATGGATTTACCAGCGATCAATGCGTCCCTTAACGCACTCGCCACTGTCTTATTGATCGTCGGTTTTGTGTTGATAAAACAGAAACGAGAAACCGCTCACAAATGGACGATGATTTGTTGTTTTGCTGTTTCAACTTTGTTTTTGGTTTGCTATCTGTTTTATCACTATCAAAAAGGTGGTGGTACACAGTTTCCTGAATCACATCCGCAGTGGTTGCGATATACGTATTTTACGATTCTCATTAGCCACATTATATTGGCAATGTATGTACCCATAGGAGCGCTCATTACGATTTATCATGGGCTCAAGGATCATCGTCCACAGCACTTGAAGTGGGCCAAACGGACATTTCCAATTTGGTTGTATGTATCGGTAACCGGCGTTGTGATTTATTGGATGTTGTATCAGATGTCGTGAACCATGCAGGAACACAAATTACACCGATTACACGAATCGAGATGGTCGATGTGGACTATTGATAGATGGTTGATTAGACTGAGAGTGTTAACCAGGGACAAATGATGATGTCAAATTTTAAAAATCAAGTAACTCGTTTCGCTCGACAATGGGCGTTGTGTACGATTGTGATCATCGTCGCAGCTCATGTGGCGACTGCTTGTCCAACGTGTAAAGAGAGTCTGAGTGCCAACGACCCTCAGATGATGCGTGGTTATTTCTGGAGCATCATGTTTATGATGGCTATGCCGTTTAGCATTTTTACGGCCATGAGCACATATTTCTATATGTTGATTCGCAAAGCGCGAAATCTTAAAGACAACGAGAGCAACGATTCTCCGGAATAATTCCGAGTCATCTATTCTTGTTTGTTACCGTTACTCTCACGTTGTTGTGGATCAAACAATTGATCAAATCCTAGCCACAAACTGCGTACATGTCGGAACAGCAGAATAGGCGTGATGATGGTATAAGCGAACGCGTACCAGATGAGTTGATTGTTCGCTGCCCACTCAAGTATGAGGGCTGGAATATACATGCTGGTCATGGTGAGGGCGGTAAAAGCGTTGTTAATATAGACACTGCCCAAAAAGAAACCAGGTTCGCGTTCGAAAGTTACGTCACAGTGCGAGCAATTGTCATGCATTTTGAACCAGCTACCGAACATTTCCCCAATTCCACATTGGTAACACTTCAGACGTAGGCTCCGCCAAATAACGGTTTTAATTTGCATCAGATTCAAGACTTCGCTAGTGGTAGTTTTGGATGACATTGCATACTATTGAGGATAGTCCGTTCACGGCTTTCCCCCAATCTCTTTACCTTTGAACATCAATAAAACAGTAGAATCAATATGCGGTTAATTGGAAAATGGATGCAGTTGGCAGCGTTGGGTATTTTGCCTATTGCGATTGGACTGCAACTTATTTTTGACGATCCCCACGCCAATACGAGCGAGTTAGAACGCCCCGGGCAGGAAGTGTTCGGTTTTGGCGTGGATGGCCTCTTGATATCGATGATATTTGGAGCGTGCTTGTTTATGCTGGGGCGATTCATGGAGGGATTTTCGCGTGAATAGTCCTTTAATGAAATCACACAGCCGGTCCTGCGAGATGCTTAGATATGCAGTAATGCTCATGGTGCTGAGCACTGTGGTAGTTTGTTTAACTGCGCGGTGCGCTGTTGCGCAAAACCGAGAGGGAATGACGATTGCAGTGAATCCGGTCGGTTTGGCAGACCGACATGTACCGTTGTTGGACCATGAGGATTTGCAATTAATTACAGCGGCGAACGGATTGTTGGCTCAACAGGATTATCTGGCGGCACTAGATCGGATGGATCGGTTGCGATTACGAGCAGCTGGAAAACTGGTACCAGTCGCTGCGCCGCAATTGCCTACAGGGTATCGGCGGTTTGTAAGTGTTGACAGTTTTTCACACGCTTGGCATGCTCGATTTGCTCAGCACAATCAGGCAATCTGGAAAGAATATCAAACGCGCATCGATCGTTTCGCTGATCAGACTATAGCAGCATCGACGGTATTGGGACCAACGGATGTACAACGACTATTGACACGTTGGCCCTTAAGCAGTCGTACTTTTCAATGGCGTGTAATGCTAGGTGATACAGCGTTTCAAACCGGGCAGCAACTGACCGCTCGTATGTATTGGCAGGCTGCGGCAAGAAGTTCTCCGCAAGTTAACGCCGACTTGGAATATGCTGGCGCGGTTGGCTTTTTACAACGACCAGTGACGCGATCAGAGCAACAAGCTCTGCAAGTTCGCATGTTTGCCAACGACGTTGCAGCCAACATGCCCGCAGCTGCTCGAGCAACATTAGCGACAATTCGATCAGCAAGTGTAGAACGATCTACTGGGCCAGCTGCAGATAAGGAACGAGTGGATTTTCGATTCGGTGGGCGGGTAGGTGAGATCGTAGAAGTGTTGGAAGACTTTTACGATCAGCATTTTCCAGAACACGATACTCTTGCGGCAGCATTTCCGGTTGAAACATTTCAACGTACGCCTGAGTGGACTCAGCGCATTGACCTACCGGACAACCCCCGCCTCGATGTGGCGGTGCAGCGAGATCGTGCGCATTTGTTTTTAAACACATTCGATAAGATTATTGCGGTTGATATTGCGACAGGATTACCGGCGTGGGGAACTGGCAGGGAGGGTTACGTCATTTACGAGCATGGTGATTCTGACAATGACAGTGATTGGTATGACGGGGCGATTCCGTATTGGGGTAGGACTCGGGCAACGGTGGAAATAAGCGGCGATTTGTTACTGGCTCGAATCGGAGATCCTACGACGACACATCATCAATCGTTGGGGGCAGCATTTCGTTCTAGGGGAGCTATTGTGGCGCTGGACTTGTCCACGCAAGGGAAATTACGGAGTGGTTATCCAGTTTATGCCAACGGAGCAAAAGAAAATCGTTTGGGGAATTGGACGTTTGTGAGTTCACCTAAAATTGTGGGCGATCTATTTTACGTGTTAATGCGCGAAACGACCGTTGTGCAATGTCGCAATTATCTGGTTTGTTATTCGTTGCATTCTGGTCGCGAAAAATGGCGCACCTATTTAGGAGGCGCGCGAGCAGTCGGTCATCAAAAACTTTCGACGCTGGAAGCAAGCCAGTTGGTGATTGCCGGTGAGCGAATCGTAACTTGTTGCAACACCGGCGAAGTCGCTTGTGTTTCACTCGCCGGACAGTTGTTGTGGCTAAATCACTATGATCAGAATACCGCTATTGGGGACGATACCGATGTTACCGATTTAGAGCAGGCCCAGCCGAGGCATACGAGTTTAGTAGTAGATGCAGGTAGTCTGGGAGTAACAATTGCGGCAGCGGATAACGCCGCAATTTTTCAGCTAGATTTGTTTTCTGGCGCATTTCGGTGGATTACACATGAATCTCAATTCCTGTATTCCACTTTAATTCCGAGTCGTCGGGAAATGCCCGGTGCCTGTCTGCTATTAGGTAATGGTCTGTTTTATCACGACAGCGATGGGCGATTTCAGTCAGCGTTGAACTCAGGTCTAAGCGCTACGACTGGTGCAGCCGAATCCGTTTACACGTTGGCAGATGACGGCACGAATATTTATGTTGTGACCGGCGATACCGTGATGATTATGCAAAGAGTAATAACTGAATTGGAATCCGGACAATTTAGGTTAGAATTAATAGCAGCAGCGACATTTCCCACGGAGATAATAGAATTATTGAGTGGGCAACGGTGTCAAATAACATTCAGCGATGATTATGTCACATTGTTTGCTGGCAAGACCTTACTAGCGTTATCGCGTACAAAGCGAAAAGTCGCTGCGAATGGTAACTAAAATCAGAGCTACATAAAAACTTCCTAAGACGATCTATATTATGACAGTGAACGAGCTCGAGCAATCAGTCGCCCAGATCCGTGAATCGTGTGATGCGATTCGCACTGCGGTGTCACGTAAAATCGTTGGGCAATCGAAAGTAATCGATCAAATGCTGGTGGCGCTATTATCCGAGGGCCATTGTTTATTAGTTGGCGTACCTGGGCTTGCTAAAACACTGATGGTGCAATCGCTATCCTCGGCACTGTCTTTGACATTCAGTCGCATTCAGTTTACGCCGGACTTGATGCCGGCGGATATAACGGGAACCGAAATCATTCAAGATGACCAGAGTACGGGCCATCGAGAATTAGAGTTCATGCCAGGGCCGTTGTTCGCGAATATCGTTTTAGCGGACGAAATCAATCGGACACCTCCTAAGACGCAAGCCGCTTTGCTCGAAGGAATGCAAGAGCGACAAGTCACGGTGGGTGGTCGCACGCATGCGTTGCCAGCCCCGTTTTTTGTGCTAGCGACGCAGAACCCCATCGAGCAAGAAGGCACTTACCCTCTGCCGGAAGCGCAGTTGGATCGATTCATGTTTCAGTTGCAGGTTGATTATCCCAATGCAGCCGAAGAATTGCTGATGGTACAGCGAACGACCGGTACGGAGCACCAAGAGATTGATGCAGTGTTCGGTGTGGAAGATCTTGCGGCAGCCACCGCGTTTGTTAGATCATTACCAGTTGCCGACCATGTCGCTCAATTTGCCATTGGGTTGGCGCGGATGACTCGTGGAGAGAACAACGTGCCTGCGAGTATACAACGCCATGTTAGTTGGGGAGCGGGTCCACGTGCAAGTCAGTATTTAGTGTTAGGTGCTAAGGCTCATGCATTGATGAATGGACGAGTGACCGTTGATTTTGCCGATGTTATCGCAGTCGCGCATTGTGTCCTGCGGCATCGTATCCGATTGAATTATGCAGCCCAAGCTGAAGGTGTGTCGACAGATCAGATCATTGATCAATTAATTGAACAGGGAATCTCGCAAGCGAGTCAGGTGAGCCACAGTGAGCAAGTTGCTGAAATCTTTAAGTCCGACAACTCTCGCAGCTCTTGATGGACTCACGTTGCGTGCGCGGCATATCATCGAAGGATTTGTCGCTGGGTCGCATCGCAGTCCTTTTCAAGGGTCGAGCGTGGAGTTTTCGGAGTATCGTGAGTACGTGCAAGGCGATGAGATTCGTCATGTGGATTGGAAGGTGTATGGTCGTACAGATAAGTTGTTCGTCAAGCGATATGTGGATGAAACAAATCTGCATGCCTATTTGGTGTTAGATCAAAGTGCCAGCATGTCTTATCGTTCGGGAATTGCACCACTAGAAAAACTGGAATATGCAAAGTGTGTCCTCGCAGCACTGGCTTGGCTAATGCTGCGTAACGGTGATTCGATCGGCATTGCTCTGGCAGACACGAAAATACAACAGTGGCTCCCGGCCGCCAGTCATAATCGACATTGGGACCGCATTCTGGAAGTGTTTGAGAATCCTCGCGCGGCGGTTGAGTCGCCGCTACCTAATCGTAAGAAGAGGCAGAAGCGAGGTAGACCACTAGCGGGAACCGATTTAGGTTCGGTTTTGAGTGATGTTGCAGGTCGGCTACCACAACGATCGGTGGTAGTTGTTGCCAGCGATTTCTTAGACGATTTGGAACCATTGCTGGCAGCAGTCGAGCAGTTGCGATTATCGGGTCACGACGTGGTGTTGTTCCAAGTGCTTGACCGCGATGAGGTCACGTTTCCATTCACGGGTAACGTAAAATTCGAAGATTTGGAGTTATCAACAACAACTGAATTGGAAACGAACTCGGTCCGGCAAGACTACCTAGAGTTGTTTGAGCAGGCGCAAGATGAATTGACTAGCCGCTCACGAAATCTGGGTGCTGGATTTCAATGTGTTGTATCCGACGAAGACTTTGGACAGGCGTTACACGGGTTTTTGACGAGCTATGCTGCACAACGGAGGATCGTGTAGCCTATGTTTGCAGCGAACTTCTCATCACCGGAACGACTTTGGTGGGCCTTGGTACTCGTGATACCGTTGGCGATTCATTTGTGGCGTCGACGTTACCAGCGGGTGGTCGCATGGTCGGCCATGCGATTTTTACGAGCGGCGCAACAACAAGTCCAGCAGCGTGTCCGCTTGCGGCGATTGTGGTTGTTGCTATTACGAATCGCGATGCTCGGCCTATTGATATTTGCAATTGCCGACCCATCGACAGATTATTCGCAGGTTGAACAATATCTGCGTCGTTCGACAGGTACGCATCACGTGTTGCTGCTCGATACGAGTTATTCGATGGGCGCGGTTGGCGAATCTCAAGGAGTGTCTGCTTCGGCCTTTGAGTTAGCTCGCCAAAGGGCGATGAAGTATGTGCAACAGTTACCGCAGGGCGACGTCATTTCCATTGTGACAATTGGTTCTCGCGATCGCCCGTTGATAGAACAACCAGTGTTTGATCGTCAAGAAATCATTTCTGAGTTAGCGGCGTTGGAATTAACCAATCGTAGTGGTGAGGCGCTCAATGCCATTACCCTAGCGGCTGCGGTGGCAGAGCGTTGTCGCGCCGCCATGCAAGATATCGTTATGACTCGCTATGCAATCTTCTCTGATTTCCAACGTGATTCCTGGCACGGCGTAACACCTGAAATAGTATCACGCATCATCGGGGCGAGCGGCAAAATCGAATTCTTCGACTGCCGACAACCTTACTTACACAATCTTGCGGTCGAGGACTTAGACGTTGAATATCCAGCAGGTCCATTTGGTAACCAAGTAGCGTTACGCGCTCAGTTTAAAAACTATTCGCAGACAAAATCCCAATCCGTAACTGTAACATGGTCCATTGAAGGTCGCGTTGTCCAACGGGAGCAAGTTTCACTGGCCCCCAGTGAACTAGTCACTGTTCGGCTCGATGACCAAAACTTGAAGGTAGGTCAACATCAAGCCAAAGTGCACATTGCACCAGTCCCGGCAGCGCAGCCGGATTCACTATTATCTGACAATACAAGATGGGTCGTATTTTCGACGGCCGCCAAGTTTCAAGTGCTGACGGTTACGGGACGATATCGGTCGGAAGAATTGTTGGCAACCGCGCTCGTCCCCACTGCCAGTACTCGTTGGCCTGTTCAAATAACAACAGTCAATGAGGGGGAGTTAATCGACCAAGGACTTGCTCAATACGACATGATTGCATTGTGTAACGTCAAACAAATCAGCTCGGCAGAAATTGAGCAGTTACATGCTTATGTGACTGCCGGTGGTACGCTCTTTCTATGTCCTGGGGATCGCATCGATATCGCTAATTATAATCGTTCGTTTGCAATATCATCGGAATTTAGAATGCCCCTGCAGTGGCAGCAGGTTGTAGAAGACTCTGACGTGCAGATACAACTCGATAAGACATCGCATGCAATCACTAAATTGTTTGCCGATAATCCGACCAATGGCATTGAAGCGACACCTATTTCGACATACATCAAATGCGTGGC
>DTSG01000377.1 GCA_012965455.1 Planctomycetaceae bacterium
GAACATAACGACAAAAGTTACCGCGGTCGAGGTGCTTCCACCGACACGGTAGAATCAACCATTCACGCTATCCTCGACGCCGTCAACCGCATCGTCGCACAACGCACCGCCTAACACAAACCCGTGGCCAAAAAATGAACCGGCGGTTTGTTACTCGTTAGTCCCACCCGCGCCGCAAAGCGGGCGAGTCGGGCGGGGTTAGCTTCCTTGCTAACTCGCAGCCCTGAGGGCGATTCTTTTTGGTTAGATTGAATTTTACCCAGATTGCCCGCCACCACATGACGTTGCCTCAAAATCCCCATAAATGGTAAATTACCCGCTGAAATAATCCAGCACGTAAGCCGCTCTGAGGTTCAACAGTTCTTTGTCACCAGTCACATCAAAGCGACATTATCGACACGATATTGACGGGCTCCGCGCGGTTGCCGTGCTAAGCGTCCTGCTGTTCCACCTCGACCTAGGGTTTTCCGGTGGATACGTTGGCGTCGATGTATTTTTTGTCATTTCTGGCTATTTGATAACCGGGCTAATTCTCAAAGCCCAATCCGAAGATCGCTTTAGCTTAATGCAATTCTGGGGACGTCGTATTCGGCGTCTCGTTCCTGCTGTAACGGCAATGCTGCTTGTCGTTTTGTTACTCGGATTCGCATATTTACTGCCGAGAGATTTAGACAAACTTGGGGAAGCATCGATTGCTCAGCTCTTGCTCGTTTCGAATATCTATTTCGCGAACTCTTTCGACTATTTTGCCGGTCCAGCAGAACTACGACCACTGCTGCACACTTGGTCATTGGCAGTTGAAGAGCAATTCTATCTACTGTTTCCACTCTTACTAGTCCTCTGCCGTCGATTCACAAAACGCAAATTAGCAATCACATTTGGACTATTGGCGATCGCCTCATTTATCTTAAGCATTTGGTGTCTGGACAAATATCCAACAGCAGCATTCTTCATTCTGCCCACCCGCGCTTGGGAATTACTACTCGGCGCCTTGCTTGTACTCGTGCCAATCGGGGTACACAGCGGTTGTCAGAAAACGACTCGGTACCAATTTCGAAACGAATTGATTTCCACGCTGGCAGCGATTGCGCTCGTCATCACGTTTTTTTGGTATGACAAATCAACACCGTTCCCTGGACCAACGGCGCTATTGCCATGTATCGCCACAGCCCTGCTCATTTACTTTAATACCCGTCACACAAGCCATGTATTATCGGCCGACGCTGACGTGAATCCAGCCAGGGGCACTACCGCAATTGGAAGTCTACTCAGCCTAAACCCGCTCACGTACATCGGTCGCATTTCCTACTCGCTCTATTTGTGGCACTGGCCAATCATTGTATTCTTGAAGTATGAGAATGGTCTGCAGCTTTCAACACAGCTAACAGTCATTGCATTGGGGGCCAGTTTTCTGGCGGCAGCGGTGTCATATCATTGGATTGAAACTCCGTTTCGCCAGGGCCACATTTTGAAAAACCAGCGGCGGTTGATCCTCGGGACATCGTTCGCTTCGATGTTGCTTTTAGGAGCATCAATAACCTTTAGCGAGACTGGGGGCTTAGCAAATCGTTGGCCAGCCGACGTCCAACTGCTGCTCAAAACAACAAACTATCGCCTGTCAAGGCAGTACTCGACCCATGCACACACTGCGGCTCAAGAAGACAAACTACCGTCGATTGGCGTTAAATCATCGACAACTCAGCCAGCTACCTTTCTACTCTGGGGTGACAGCCACGCGTCTTCCATTGCCGAGACTTGCAATCGTTTAGCCAATGAATACGGTGTATCTGGCTATGTTGCCACGCACGCTAATACCATTCCAATCCTCGGCGTCCATCGTCCTCGTCATTTTGAATCCATTGCGTGGAACAATGATGTACTGGACTTCGTGAAGCGTCATCAGATCAAACATGTTTTGTTAGCGAGTCGTTGGGCTGGCAACATTGAAGTACATACGAGCGGCTTAACGAGCTTCTTGATTACAGACGATTCTCGAGCACCTCGGACACCGGCTACGGCTCAGCGTACGTTACAGCGGAATCTGAAAACGACTGTTGCCAGTCTTGAGCAAATGGGAGTGCAAGTGTGGGTCTTACAACAAGTGCCACTGCAGACGCGCAACCCTGTTCATGCGTTGGTGGCAGCGATAAAAACGGGGTCAACCGAAATTCCGCGTGGGGTCGCGTTGAGTGAACATCGAGAGCGGCAAAAGAACGTTAACCGCATTTTGAGTTCCATTCACTCTGAAAATTATCATCTACTAGACCCCACTGATTATTTTTATAATGGTTCGGAAAACGCTAATATCGGAATTATTGGTGAACGCAACGTGTCGTATTATCGAGATTTGCATCACGTTACGTTTGCGGGAAGTGAGGCGATATTGCGTCCCTTATTAGATAGGATGTTTCAGACAATGGCACCGCCCAATTCTCGGGTAAACATCGCCATGGAACCGGCAAGCAACCTGCGTTGATTGCCCTGAAGGTAATTCGGCGACATGCAAGCACTACTTGCCGAGAATAACTAAGATTGCTACACTTTGAAACAGTCAGAAGACGCACCTCAGGGCGGTTAGCTCAGTTGGCTAGAG
>DTSG01000378.1 GCA_012965455.1 Planctomycetaceae bacterium
CTTGTCACTCATTAGCAAACTCCGCGTATATGAACATTAGACATTAGCCAAACAAAAATATGCTTCCCAGAATTCACAGCAGTTACGAACAATCCATCGCACCACTGTTACTGGCTTCGTTGCTCTTATTGTGCATCGATAACAATTTGTCGTAAATAGGCGGCTAGGAAAAACCAGTCAACTCGTAGTAGACTAGAGATATACAAAATACGACAAAATCCACAACACGACCCATAGATGACGAACACGTTATGCCCGCATTGCCCACCAGTCCCCGACTCATGAATCGACAAAACACGGCGTTGTTGATTGTCGACGTACAGGAAGCTTTTCGTGAAGCGGTCATCGACTTCGACCGAATGGTCTGGAACATTGACCGACTCGCCCAAGCGGCTACACTATTTGAAATACCGATTGCCGCCACTCAGCAATATTCCAAAGGCTTGGGTACCACAGTTGACCAACTGGCAAAGTATTCAGACCCAGAACTCGAGAAACTAACCTTCAGTTGTCGCGAACTCGACACGCTCTTTGAGGAGTGGAAGCGTAGTGGAATCTCTATGGTTGTTGTGACTGGTATCGAACTTCATGTCTGTATCCAGCAGACCGTTATGGATCTATTATCCTACGGATTCGACATTTACCTACCTATCGACGCGGTGAGTGGACGTCTTAAGTTAGACGCGAAAATAGCAATTGACCGAATGCGAGACGCGGGAACCATCGTAACAACTTGTGAATCCGCCATGTTCGAGTGGTGTGAATCTGCGATCGACCCTTGCTTTAAACAAATTAGCGCTTTGGCCAGACAAACATATCCCTTAACCTAAGCCCCCTTTCCAACACCAACGTTTTTGAACGAAGCACTTTTACTCAGATTTCGAGAAACGTAAATTTACGCGAAAGCCGACCCGCTGGTATCCCCAATGACTAACACAATCGATTCCTACGCACAGCTCCATTCCCCCCCCCGAATCCTCATGGGACCCGGACCCAGTGATGTCACCCAAAATGTTTTAAACGCCTTGTCCCAGCCCACAGTAGGGCATCTTGACCCATTCTATCTAGAAGCGATGGACGGGCTCCAATCGATGTTGCGCAGTGTTTTCAAGACGGAAAATGAATTAACCTTTGCGGTAAGTGGTACCGGCTCTGCCGGCATGGAAACAGCGGTGGTCAACCTCGTCGAGCCGGGCGATTCCGTACTTGTATGTGTCAATGGCGTGTTCGGAAGCCGCATGGCTGACGTAGCGACGCGAGCGGGTGCGGTAGTCAATACGATCACCAAACCATGGGGACAGGTCTTTACCACCACCGAACTCAAGGACGCGATTGCTAAACATACGCCGAAAGTTGTTGGCATTGTCATGGCAGAAACCTCGACCGGTGCCTCGCAACCGATTTCCGAAATCGCGGAAGTCGTTCACAACGCCGGCGGATTACTTATTGTCGACGCCGTCACTTCCTTAGGTGGAATGAATGTTGCTGTGGACCAATGGGGAATCGACGTCATCTATTCCGGTACTCAGAAATGTCTGAGTTGTCCTCCGGGACTTGCTCCTATCTCTTTCAGTCCCGCGGCGGTTGTATCCGTCGAGCAGCGCGCAACTAAGGTCTCCAGTTGGTACCTCGATATTTCCATGATCGCCAATTATTGGGGTGCGAATCGCGCCTATCATCATACGGCTCCTATCAATATGACCTATGCGCTTTACGAAGCACTTCGCCTTCTCCATGAGGAAGGACTCGACGCTTGCTTTGCCCGTCATGCCTTGAATCATCAAGCATTGAAAATAGGGCTTGAAACTCTCGGGTTTACATACGCCGCAGATCCCGATCATCAACTCCCAATGCTTAATGCCGTCAATCTTCCCGACGCAGTCGACGATGCCCAGATGCGTTCTGCACTATTGGAACAATATAACATCGAAATCGGCGGCGGGCTGGGCGAACTCAAGGGTAAGGTCTGGAGAATCGGTATCATGGGGCATTCCGCGAAACCGGAAAATGTTCTCGGTTTACTCGACGCGCTTGAAAAACTTTTCATGGAAAACCGAATCAATTGCGAATCTGGTACGGCATATAACGCTGCGAAAGCAGTCTATCTAGGTGGATGTTCCGACTAGTCCTCCATTAGCGCGCGACTAACTGGCATACGATGCGACGATAAATCGGAATTTCCTTGCAATTCCATTGCGTCATTGATAAATTCACAAGTGTACTCGTTCCCCTTGTACTTTCACCGGTGGTTACCAAATATGCTAATCCTCAGCAGAAAAGTTGGTGAGCAAATATTAGTCGGCAAAGATGTTTTATTGACCGTTGTCAAAACATCCACCGGTGCCGTGCGGATAGGCATCACTGCTCCACCAGAAGTGACCATCACACGCGGCGAACTCATTCAGCGGAAGTCCGCAAAATCACCTAGCGCGAGCATTGCCCCAAAGCAATGAACCCTATTCAACTTTTTTCAATGGTATCACTTTCACGCCGTCACGACTGCGCAAGTCTATTTCTGTCGGCTCGCTGCTAATCTGCAACGTCTTGTTTGCGCGATAGAATGCAGTAAGTTCGGCCAACTTTTCTGGCT
>DTSG01000379.1:0-8019 GCA_012965455.1 Planctomycetaceae bacterium
TACCATGAAGCAAATTATGATGAAGGGCGTAGCAAGTTGTTGCGCTAAGTTGATGGCGGATTCGGACGAGTCGACTTTGGAGAACAATACTGCAATGCAGGCTCCGAGCGAAAAGACACCAAGCGAAAGAACACGTAATAAACTGATCACATCCTCGTTGCCGACTTGTGCCGATTTTCGGAAATGACGATGCTCTGCCAGGATTGCGAAACTGACTAGTGCCAGCGGTGCCATTAGTAATCCCGCGACCAGCATCACCGAATCCGTTGCGGACCCGCCGATTACCAATTTTATGATGATCTGAAAAAATGCCGGTCCCAAAACAGCTAGGATGATCGGCCAAAACCGAGCGGGGGCGAGGACTTTAGCACTGTAGTAACTCATCGTGCTGAACCCAACTACGCCAATCAAAACGGCCAGGTAGAAAAGCATCCCTTCGGTATTCGGTGATGTTTCATTCAAAGACGCTGCCAGCACATTCAACGGTATTAACAGATTAGCAATATATAAAATGACTCGGCTAGATGATGCTAGGTTCCATTTTTTGTAGGAATAGACGCCGAGTAAATGAAACAGAGCGACGATCGTCATGAACACCGCGGAGGGGAGATAAGCGATTTCATCTTTGAATTGTTGATTTAATGTGACAACTAAACCAACCGAACCAAACACAATCAGCAAGCCACTGATGAACTCCCCAACTTTAATATTGCTCTCATCCATAAACGCGCGCAATATGTCTGAAAGTTTGCGAGCCGGCGGAGCGAGAGCTGGTGGCAGAATGGGAGCCGCCGGTGGAACTGAGGGAGCTGGTGGCAGAATGGGAGTCGCTGGTGGAACTGTGGAAGCTGGTTTCGTCGACTCAGCAGCAGTACGTGTCACACTTGAGGGCACTGCCGGTGGTATGTCAGGTCGCACCGTTGTGGGGACTACAGGCGTAACAGAGGGAACAGTCGGAGTTGGCGTAACAACCGACGGAGGTGGAATCTGCGACTGCGGATCAGTCTGCGAAGTTGTCGTACGACTGAAAACTTCTTCGTCCTTCGCAACGATTTTCTCTAGCTGCTCAATTTCAGCTGGGTTTAACCAGTCCCATTTACTCCAATTACTTACGCGGCGGCGGAGCGCGTCATAAAAACTACTCGGTGTCAAATCACCGGCAAAGGCAGCACCACATGTCGCACAAAATTGGGCCGATTTTGAACTAATCGTATTGCATTTGTAGCACAACAATTCTGCACTATCCGTAGACTCCTGTTGCGTTGACATCGACTGTTTGCGGTTTTTGCCGACGATCAACAGGATAGTAATCACTATCCCCAACAGCATAAAGCAACAACAACCACCGTCCTCAATTAAGAACTCCAATAATTCAAAAATGAACCAGTCTGCATATAAGAGAAGTAGCGTTTCTAAATTCATAAGATTCTCGCGGCGGCACGGGAAATATCAATGCAACATAGAATTGGTATCGGAAGTGTGATAACTACAAAAACAAGAATAACCTATCGAGCAAGTAAACTGCAATCAATAAAAGCCGTACATCACAAGGTGTTTTTGTACATAAAACGCTACAGACGGGATTACAACTTAGGTAGTCTGCACAAAATAGAGCCGAAACGATTCAAGACCGTGGTCCTTAAGGCGGTGTTTTACAAACTACTCGATGTTAAATGGTACCACCTGAACGGGTTAATCCGGTTTTAGTGAAGATTCGGGTTCTAGACGTCGAATATTGTTTCATAGGGTTTTTCTATGCATTTATTGAACATCACCTACCCATTAATGCAGCAACGAACATCGTCTCGGCCTAAGGGGAAAGACATGAAGGTACGCCAACTTATTCCATCAATATCAGCTTATATGTGCATCCTTTGTGTAGGATGTGCGTCGATGGATGCTGTTCAGATGAAAGAAATCCTCAACCCTTTTCCTACTGAGTTTTCGACAACGCAGGGTCAAAAACAATCAGTCAGGTCGATTGCATCGACAACAACATTACCCGCAGAATCCAACGCTGACTTACAGGTAATCCGCGCGAACCTCAAAGCTATTGAGCACCGTGACTTGGAAATTGAAAAAGGTGACACGTTTCTCGCCAAAGGTGACATCGACACAGCCATTGCTTGTTACACGGCTGCCATTCGATTAGATCCAAAATCAATCGATGCCTTTTACAAACGAGGAACCTCTTTCTCGCTCAAAGGTAACATCGACAGAGAAATGGCGGATTACGCATATATCCTGCAACTCGATGCAACCAACACAGCGACCTTTAACCGCCGCGGCATGGCATTCGCCAACATGAACGCTTTTGACCGTGCGATCTCAAACTACAGTGAAGCGATTCGCATCAATCCTAGTTTTGCGGAAGCATACAATAACCGAGCTCTTGCTTACGCCAACCAAGGACAGATTGAAAAATCAATCGTTGACTTAACCCAAGCGATCCAAGTCGACTCGGAAAGTACCAACACATATTTTAACCGAGCTGTGATGTTCAACAATTCGGGTCAATTTGATAAAGCAATTGCAGATTACACGGAAACAATTCGCATTGATGATCAACACGAAATGGCTTACATGAATCGCGCAGAAATTCATATCGGTCAAAAACGATTTGCCGCAGCCGTTGCCGATTACACTCAAGCCATCAGCATCAATCCTGAATCAGCGATGGCATTCTACCAACGTGGCCTGGCACATCGTGCTCTCGGAAATGAAGACGAAGCGTTGTCGGATTATACGACAGCCATTCGCCTCAATCCAAGCAAGAGCAACAACTCTAGCGTTCAGCCAGCTAGCTTTCAAGCGCAACAATAGTAGCTTGTGGCAGTGCATCTAAGACTCGCCGGATATTACTTTCCATCAACAAGCTTCAGAATGGCGGGCAATAGGACCATGTCGCCAATGAGCGCGACGACAACCGCTATGCATGCTAGTTGAGAAAACAGTTGACTGTGGGGCATGACACTTGTAGCACTGGCAGAAAACCCTGCTAATAAAATGAGTGTGCTAACCAGCAACGCGCCACCTACGGAAACAATTGAATTCCGAATCGCATCGTCGACTGAAAGTCCCAACTTGCGCTCGCGTAAATAACGCACGATAAAATGAATCGTATCATCAACTGCAATGCCCAAACTGACAGTGAACAACAGGACACTTGTCAATCGCAGCGCCTGACCAGTCCACACTAAAAATGCAGCCGTAAATAACAACGGCAATAGGTTGGGAACGAGGCTCACTAACCCCATTCGCAGTGAACGAAACATAAGCGTCAACACCACAAAAATAACAGCCGCGGCGATGGCCAAGGATTTCGCTAAGTCCGTTATCATCTTGGAAAGGTTCCGCGTTGCCACGACCGCCGACCCAGATACCGTTATCTCCATTCCAGAGTGTTGCTGTTGAACCTTGGCCAATTGCTCACGAAACCCTATTAGCATTTGCTGGTGAAAGTGGATGCCCTTATCACGCATCCGTGCCACCACAATCGCTCGGCCAAGATCCTCGCGAAACCACTGTGCTTCAATTGTCTTCGGCAGCGTTAAAAGAGTGCAGGACGAGAACATCTCGCGAAAATTAACAATCGACATTGGATTATGTAAATCCGGTTCGCGGTGCACCTCCGTAGCCACTTGTTTGATCGCTGACATAACGGCTGCTTGCTGTTCATCTTCATCGCTTGCTCTCTGCCACTCGACAAGTATGATTGCACTCAGGATCCCGCCAAACTCCGAGTCAATTTTTTGCAGCGCAACGGTACTACGACTATTGACCGGCAATGATTCAGCAATGTGGCTATCGGGATACAAGCGAGTTGCGGTTACGGCCAGCAGGATGATAAAGTGCAATGATCCCAGGAGAATCCAACGACGATGTCGCAGTATCCAGTCAGCGTATTGCACACCCCAGCGCCGCATCATGTCACGTTCCCGGGGCGGGTTACCGCGATACGCACCACCCACCCAAGCTGTACCTGCTAACAAGGGCACCACCAGAATCACAGCGACAAATGTGATCAGAGTGCCCACCGCGCACGTAATCCCAAACTGCCGGATTACGTCAATTTGGCTGAATGCGAGGCTACCAAACCCAATGGCTGTGGTGATCGAGGTTCCGGCACAGGCGATACCGAGTCGACGAACGGCGAGCCAAGACGCGCGGACTGGTTTAATCCCCCGCATCCTTGAATCACGAATATCAAAAACAATGTGCACAGCATCTGTTAACCCGATCACGACAATCAATACTGGCAATATCGTGCTGATCAGATTCAATTTCACTCCCAACAAACTCAACAAGCCCAATGACCAAAAGCCACCCGTCAACGCTCCGACAAACGTCATCAAGGCCAATGCCCAATTTCGGAAAACGCAGATTGAAACCAAGCCACCAATAATCGAACCGATCATCATGAGGTGGCGAGTATCTGTTTTGATGCTGTGAAACACTTCGACGCGAACAGGGGGGATGCCAGTTAGATCCGCTACATGCGAGGCCGTCGCATTCCAACGATCGATCACGCCTAGCATCGACCCAACGCTTGTTTCATAATCGCTGACAAGCAGATCCTGTTTACCCATTCGCAATATCAGCAACATGTGCTTTCCATCTGCCGCTAGAAAATTTCCAGCAACCAGCGGGTGTTGATGTGCGTCCCGCTGAACCTGTTGCCAATCTACCGCGTCCAAGGCAACGGCGGGTATTAACGCTTGCGGTAGTTCTTTGCACACAATCATCTCAGGAGACAATGGCGAGAGCACGCTTGTTATTAACGGTATTTGTAATAACTGTTGTTGCAGTTGACGAAGCTCCCGCATCGAACTCGCGTTAAAAAAACCGCCCTCGCCCGCTTCGATGACAACCAAGCAATCGTTTTCGTCAGGTCGAAATTGCTTGAATATCTCCTCCAGCTTGTCAAAGGCCGCGTCGTTGGTGCGGAACAATCCGCGGGCTTCATTATCAAACCCAAAATCTTGATAACCTCTTGCGGCAATTACCGTTAATGCAGCGACAAACACCATCAATAACCAACGCTGTCGCTGATAAAGTGATTTTAGAGATGAATAGAAGATGGCAGACATAAATCGCACAAGAAATGGAGTGGTATTAGGAAGCAGTTGTAAACATAAGAATAGCCGCGGCGGACGTTACCAACAAGAAAACTAGACGAACGCCTCCACAAACGCCGCTTATGTTATCATAATGATAACAGGAGCCTGTGATATGATTGATGAAATACTTGAATTGTCGATAGTTGAACCTAATTATCCTGAGCAGCTATGTCAATTACTCGTCGACCAATTGGGATGCACCTCATCCGCGATTCAGTCAGCGGATGGAGTGCGGTGGCTCGTGCTCGGACAAGCGGGAGATAAATCTCTGCCGCCCGAGGACACGCTGCAGTCGGCACTCGACGGTATTGAAATCCAGTTCTCCGATGGCTGGGCCTGCATTCCCAATTCACAACAACTTGCCAATGGCAAACAACAGCAGGTATTGTCGCTTGAGTGTGATGACCCGCAGCGGGTTGGCGCCATGATCAACGATATTCGCGATCCCTTATTCACGGCGATCAGTAGTTGGTCTCAGTATAAACAACTAACGGATCGAGCATTACGTGCTGAGACGATTCTGGCGATTGCAGCGCAGTGGCACGGCATCAAAGAGACGGACGACTTAGTTACTGAAATTGTAAAAGCTTCGACGACGTTGCTGGGCGCCGAGCGCGCGAGTTTATTCTTGTGGGACCAAGACAACCATGAACTTGTTGCTCGACCCGCCTTAGGCGTTGAGGGTGGTGAACTGCGCGTGCCCGAAGATGCCGGAGTGGTCGGTGAAGTGGTCCGCACGGGTGACTCATTGCGAGTGGACGAGATTGAGGGTGCTGGGCAAATCAATCGTGACGTTGACAGCGAATTAGATTTCGTCACACGTAACTTAATCTGCTGTCCTCTTAAAAATGAAGCTAACGAGATCCTCGGAGCGTTACAGGTCCTCAATAAACAAGACGGCATTTTCACCTCGGACGATCTTGCCGTTCTGGAAGAATTAGCTAGCCACATCATGTCGGCCTTGCAGACCACACGTCAGATAGAACAGTTGATATCAAGTCGTAGTGTGATCGCGGCAGAAGCAGCTCAGGAACTTGATTTAATCGGCGATTCCCCGCAGATGGTTGCCTTGAAATCGACGATCCATCGCATTGCAGATACTGACTTGTCCATTTTGATTTTAGGCGAAAATGGAACGGGCAAAGAAGTCGTCAGCCAATTGATACATTACCAGAGTGGTCGCAGCGAAGAGCCACTTGTTGCTGTGAATTGTGCGGCATTGACCGAGACGTTATTAGAGAGCGAGTTGTTTGGTCACGTGCGAGGTGCGTTTACCGACGCGCATACGGACCACGTGGGAAAGTTTGAGTTGGCGACTAACGGGACTTTGCTATTGGACGAGATTGGTGACATGAGTTTAGCAGGGCAGGCAAAATTACTACGAGTGCTCGAGGCCAAGGAGGTTGTCCGAGTGGGTGGGTCCACACCGATTCGCATTGACACTCGCGTGATCGCAGCGACGAATCAAGATTTAGCAGAGAAGGTGCGCGACAAGACGTTTCGCGAAGATTTGTTTTTTCGTTTGAATGTAGTCACGCTGGAAGTACCAGCTTTACGATTACGGGGTGAGGATATTGTATTGTTAGCGGAGCATTTTTTAGGGGAGTTATCGGTCAAGGCACGCCGCAATATACCGCGACTGAAGGCTAGTGCTCGCAAGCGACTATTAGCCCATACCTGGCCGGGGAATGTGCGTGAGTTGCGCAATGTTGTGGAGCGATTGGTTTATTTGACGGATGGTGATACGGTGGAAGCGGACGACTTAGATTTCGTGGTCGCCCCTGGCGGTAGCGGCCCTCAGGTATCCCTGGAGTTATCGTTAAACGATGCGACCCGCGAGTTTCAGATGCAGTATATTCAAGCGCAGATCAAGCGATTAGGCGGTAACATGACAGAGGTTGCCAAGCATCTGGGAGTCCATCGGTCGAACTTATATCGCAAGTTGCATCAATTAGGATTCGACGTCTCTGAGGAGTAAATCTACCCCTTGGGCAGAATCGTCTAGTAGGTTACGATAGACCTGCATTGGATATAACGGGTCGATTGACCGTTATCATCAAAAGCCCCTATAGCTCAACTGGCAGAGCATCTGACTCTTAATCAGAGGGTTCTAGGTTCGAGTCCTAGTGGGGGCACTGAGGCCATTTGCACTAGATTGCACTGAGGTGCAGGAAGCGGCAAGTGCCCTTTTTTCTTGGTTCTTGGTGGTTCAGTGCCACCCGGTGCACCGCCGTGCTGCAACGTATTTGCAACGGTTCCACAGGCTGCAACGATATCGGCCTGCTGTACATTGCCGTAGTGTTTCATGAAAGTCTTAGGACTATGTGTTCTTTGATGTGCTTACCCACGCAAAACGTCTCCAGTTATGAGAACACATCATAACAAATCCTCGCGCGCGTGCGTGGGCGAAATCGGTTAGAGCAGTGGCGAGGCTGAGGGGGAGTGAATAGCAGGACTAGCGATCACGCACAGCACAGCATTGCCGCTGTACAAGACGTTAAGGACGGTGTGAGGAATTTAGGAAATAGAGTCAGGAAGTTAGTGATATTCTTCGAACATCTTATGGACATGACGGTGATCCGTGTAACCATAATAGGACTGATACGACCTTACAACCCAGCTACGATCAAAGTCCTCCAGGTCTCTTGCGATCGCCGCCTCATGTGCAATTAAAATCCTAAAATCCGCGTTGCACTGAACTAGTTGTGTGGACGTTTCAGCGATATTAACCGCTTGTCTTTTTTGCAAAGGATATTTACCTCTGCGTAACTTAGTCGTATCAGGATCATCACAGAATTCCCGCATCTTTTTTATGCTAATTAACGCGGCTAGCGTTGGGATTGCCCTCGGTTCCATGGCACCTGAGCGCTTTCTTTTTGAGAACTTTTCCATCTCCTCC
>DTSG01000379.1:8029-9455 GCA_012965455.1 Planctomycetaceae bacterium
TAACAAGCCTTTCAAATTCATTTCTTATTGACTCAAGACGAGGATCGGCACCACAGCCAACAACCAAAACAAACAACAACAAAATCAGAACACGTTTCATATCAGTCTCCATTAATTTTAACACCCATCCATTATGCCAAAATCTCCGACCGCACGCACGTTATTTATCGAAAGAATGAAGCGTGAAGGCAGAACCCCACCACCGGGCCGCCGGGCAAGGAAAACATGGGGGGGTCTCGTCGCTCGGACTGCCGGGGCTTAGTGCAGGGGTTACTTATCACGGATCTGTTGCAACACCTCGATGATCCTGCCAAAGCCAATGATTGAGAGGGAAGCTCCAATTGTGTACCCAAACATAGCACCCGTTTCGGCAGTACTTGATTCAGCGGCAGTAGCCACTGTGAAACCGAAAAGAATAAAGCCACCGATGATTCCAAGAAGATAGAAAGCAAATGGCAACCGATTAAGCAAATCAAAACTTCCCACGGTTTTGGCGACTGATGCGACAGAGTGACTAGGCACTGGAGTAACTCCGGGTGACTGTTCGTATTGTTTCTGCCAAGACTTTGGAATATCAATCGATGGTGAGTCCTCGGTTGAGTCTGTTTCGGTAGGGGGTTTCGGATTGTAAAAATACCCAATCACACCCACTAAAACCGCTGCCACCACAAGAACAATGCCACAAAGACCTGACCCGCCCATAACACACCTCCAATTAACACAGAAATACCACACGGACTATGACAAACGTGACCTCATCGAGGCAAGCCCAAACGACTACACACCCGCCAACCCCTGCTCATGTGTTCGTAGTTCCGTGACCACGGCCTGCTGATCCTCCATCTCAAGCCTCGCGATCTTTGCCGAAAGTGCCTCTCCCACTTCCCCACAAAACAGCTCCGCACTGGCAATCAACAGCGACAGCCACGAACGCACCTGTGCCGAGCTGCTCTTCTGATGCGCATAGGCAACCAACTGTAGCCCCTCAGACGACGTCTCGTAGGCACGATACGCAGATAGAACACACAACACATACCAGAGATCCGCTAGGGACGGTTCCCCGGGTTCAACTGTACTCACGTCTGCCGGTGGAAAGTCACAGGCACTGAGCCAGTGAGCCGCTTCGTCATCAGCATCAAACGGCGGGTACGCCTCCAGCATCTTCTCCCACGCACCTTTGTTGGCTTCCTTACGCGTCATGCCCTCCCCTCGCAGATGTTCTCGCACTTCTTCTCGGTAAAGGGACGCTTCGTTCCATAGGCCTTCACTCTGTAATCGCTTGGTAGCGACGATCTTACTTTCATTCATATTGGTGTTCCATTTCTGTTTTTTGATGCGCGACCCTCAGTGGCTATATACATGGGACTCCAAGGAGGGGATGGGGGGTCTGGATCGGATTTCCAGCGGATACAAAGCGGGGGGGGGG
>DTSG01000380.1 GCA_012965455.1 Planctomycetaceae bacterium
AATATCTACCTCCGCAACGGCTTGCCGTGGCGTGTGTCCAACGACCCGTTCGATTCAGATATCTTTATCATTGAACCAGCTGCTAATATCCCACCCGTGCTACAGCGCTAACTGGATAAGGAATCTTGTTGGGTGACCGCAACTGCGGATCCGTGGTTATGGAACTTCAAAAAATAGATCAGGCTCAACACAAGCATCACGACACCCAAACCAGACATGCCGTACGTCAATTGTCGGAAAAACTCTAACCGCGTCATGTCCCCTGCAATTTGATCTTTAATGGCCATCACGCTAATCGAGCCGACGTAACCAATTGAATCGGCGATATAGATCACAAAGACCGCCGTGCCCATCACTCGCGTCGATGCTATCAAACGGTCAAACAGTACTGATCCGTATGGCACATACGCTAAATATGACCCCAGTCCACACATGATCATCCATTGAAGGCCGGTAATGGCTCCTGCGTCGTACCACATCGTCCCCGCGCCCATCAAGAGACAGCCGCCTGTCATTACAACAAATGCACCTATTAGGCCTAAGCGGTTATCGCGAATCAGGTTCAAAACAGCTAGTGTGCCCACGACGCCGAAAGCTACCCATAATTCGCTGCGAGTGAATATCGCGGTTTCTGATTCGCCGTAACCAAGCTGATCAAAAATTTCGACACCAAAGTTATCACGGAAATCTCGATACGCCGTTAGAAAGAAATAGGCGATCATCAACATTACCATTCCAGGCAAAAATTTTATCACAAACGCCCAGCGTTCTTTCCCGTTCATCGTAGACCGGACCATGCGAGATTGTTTATCCGCTGCGGTCGGTTCAGGCAAGCGATTGAGCAAATAGGCCGACAGCAAAAACGGCGGTAAAAACATACACCCCGTAACAAACGGCATCCAAAACTGGTCCACGTCATGCGCGCTCATCAGCCAACGCCCAATGTCCTTGACGACACCACTTGCCACAATAAACGAACAACTTAGACCCGCCAACAACATCTCCGACGTCTTCCGTCCTTCGAGATACCAAACGACCAAACCCCACACCATTCCCAAAGGTAGACCATTAAAGAAAATCGATATTACCTTGCCCCATGGTGGCAAAAACGCGAATCCCAACAACGCCATTTGGGCAACGAAGATCAGCCCCACCAACATCCCAAAACGTTGTTTACGTGATACCTCCGAGACTACCTTAATCCCAATAATCTTGGACAACGTATAGCCCACAATCTGGCTAACGACAAAGATGGTCTTTAAGTCGAAATTAGTCCCGAGAAACTTCATGTCTTCGTAGCTCGCGGCTGAGAACGGCTTACGAAACGCGTACATACAGAAATACGTCGAGAACGCTACGGCAATGGCAAACGCCGTAATTAAAAACGTCTCTTTGAATGAAGATTCAGATTCATCAATGTCATTTTCGACGTTTAACATCAAATCCCTCTATTGCAGATTATCAATTGTGCTAATTCGCAGTCCCTAACGCTTCCAGCAACAACTCCGCCACGTCCCGAACCTCAATTCCTGCCTCCCGTGCCGCCAAGCCATCGCTCATCATTGTAAGGCAAAACGGACAGGATACTGCCAGTGTTTTTACCTTGCTTTCAATAACTTCATCCACTCGTCCGCCACCAGTTCGTTCGACCGGCTCATCATCAAACCACATCCTGCCGCCTCCTGCTCCGCAGCAAGCAGTATTTTCGCCACACCTCGCTAACTCAACCACAGATTCCTCAGGCAAGGTCAGTTGAATCAGCTCTCGGGGTGATTCCGTGATGCCGTTCACTCTCGCCAAATAACAGGGGTCGTGATAAGTCAGTAGCGCCGCATCTGCATTATCGCCCCCCGCATTCTCGGGAATGACGAGCCTACCCGCCGCCAGCAACTCGCTCAAATACTGAGTGTGATGTACTGCTTCAAAATGGAAATCATCGCCAGCGCCAAACTCTTCGTAAAACTGAGGATAATCGTGTTTGAAACTATTTAGACAATGGGGACAATGTGTCACGATCTTCTTGATCGGATACTTGCTTAGCGTTGCAATATTATTGGCGGCCAGTTCTTGGAACAGAAACTCGTCACCCATCCTTCGAGCCGACTCTCCTGTACAGCGTTCCTCGGGACCCAAGACGACGAATTTTACCTCGGCTGCCTGAAGCAGCTGCACTACCGCCCGCGCGACCTTCTGTATTCGTCGATCATAGGCTGCCGCACACCCGACCCAATACACAATTTCGAAATCCTCGACCTCACTTACCAACGGCACGTTTAATCCCTCTGCCCAAGACAACCGTTCATCCGCTGGCAGCCCCCACGGATTTCCCGAACGCTGCATCTTTTGCAATGCTTGCCCAGGTGGCCCTTTCAGCTTTCCCTCGGCTACCAAGTTGCGTCGGACATCCGTGATAAACTCCAGTGGATCAACTCCCAGCGGGCATGTTTCTACGCACGCGTGACACGTTGTACACGCCCACGCAGCATCATTAGATATCCCGTTGGTTAACGGCACATTCCCCAACTCCATCACACTCCGTAATCCCTGAACTACATCTCGCGGAGACAACGCCTTGCCAGCTTGATC
>DTSG01000381.1 GCA_012965455.1 Planctomycetaceae bacterium
TCGAGCGGAGCCGCTGTCTCGCCTGTGAACTGGCAGGCACAGGTTGCGCAGGTCAACCCTGCTCCGAGTAACCCCCGTACTTCAGAATAGCAGTCTGGACAATTAAACAACTGGTGTTGGGACATGGACGAGGATCGCTTCCAATATATCAATTTCTATAAATTCGGTAGTGTGTATTCATAACCTATTTGAACGTTGCTAAGCAAGTATTTAACATCAAATTCCCTTTATATGTAATGTATTTGTACCTCA
Organism: Planctomycetaceae bacterium; assembly: GCA_012965455.1. Taxonomy (GTDB): domain Bacteria; phylum Planctomycetota; class Planctomycetia; order Pirellulales; family Pirellulaceae; genus UBA721. Next base: position 253 of record DTSG01000381.1, read on the forward strand.
GAATTTACGGGTTCAATCATTTGGACCCTGTGCTGGCACTTCAAGCAAAAACGACTCGGATCAATACGGGACGAGTTGAGTTAGATTACCGCACTCATTCGCTGCGAGATCCACCGTTTGATGACTACCGCTAGATTGTGATTAACTGTCGCTAGTTGGCGATGGTTATAGCAATATAGATGATGTAGGTGCCTAGTAACAGAAACCCTGTTCGTCGACCGAGGTATCCGTTCGAGGACGTTTTGATACCAAGGCGGAAGACGAATAGGATAAACAGCATGGCGGGAAATTGTAGGCGAAAAAATACGGGGTCCGCAAAAAGGCCATCTGGGGTAACTGCGGCCGCCAAACCAGCAACGAATAACACGTTAAGAATATCCGCACCGATTATATTTCCGATAGCCAATTCACCGTGGCCCTTGCGGACGGCTGTAATGGCCGTCACCAACTCAGGCAAGCTTGTTCCGAAAGCAACCACCGTTGCAGCGATTACCGCATTCGACACTCCGGCACGACTAGCTAAGACTTTTGTTGATTCGATCAGGCCAATACTTGAAAGGATCACGAACGCACACGCTACAGCTAATATCCCCAGACACGGCAACATGGAAATCCCTTGTCCGGCTTTATCATCCTCAGCCACCGGGTCCGCTAAACGCGCTAATCGCACGGACCAAACTAGGTATACACCAAGCAGTACCACCAGCAAAAATCCAGACGACTGATGCAGAAAAGCCTGTTGGTTGAAAAGTTCGTTAAGACGACCATATGGCAGGCACAGTGCTACAAGCAGAACTGCTACCCCGAATTGCACCCAGCCTTGTCGATTGACAAGTTTCATGTCGAGTTTTAACGGTGACATGATGCAGGCAATGCCCAAGATCAGCCCGGTGTCGCAGATGATCGACCCAACCGCGTTTCCCAATGCAAAGTCCGGATGACCTCCCATCGCCGCCATTACGGACACGACTGCTTCGGGAAACGTCGTGCCAATAGAGACAATCGTGGCTCCCACAATTACCTTGGGGAGGCCTGTCTTAATTGAGATCTTTACGGCGTTATCAACAAGTATATCCGCACTAACCCCGAGGATGGCGATACTGATAGCCATGGCTAACAATAATACCCACGTGTCTGCATTCGTTGCGAACTCTTCAATTGACTGGTGCATAGATCGAGCCGTTTTCCCTTAAGCAGCAGGGGTGGTGTGAGGAGTCAGGTTGCAAATAAACTTTGTCGACTTGAGGCGTCTCGGAATTCTTGAGTAAGGTTGTCCGACTGTGTATCGCCTCGCCGGGTAACATTCGTGTGAATCCTAAATTATCAATAATGCCGTTACCGTTGAGTTGATAACGCAATGTACAGAGAAGCAACATCCGTGCGAAGTTGTCTGTTGAACTAGCGTAAGGCATGCTCAGTCATTTTCGTTGAACAATGGAGTCGACAAATACCGTTCTCCAAGGCTCGGCAAAAATGTTACGATCGTTTTACCAGCGAATTCTGGACGGGCGGCAATGTTCGCCGCCGCGCAAACGTTCGCACCGCTACTAATGCCCGCCATAATTCCTTCTTCTTTGGCAAGTCGACGTGCCCACTGGAATGACTCTTCGCTCGAAACCGTAATTGTTTCATCGATTACCGTAGTGTCGAGATTGCCAGGGATAAATCCTGCACCAATTCCCTGAATTTGGTGCTTTCCTGGATCTTCGCCACTGATGACAGCAGACGTGTCAGGTTCGACGGCAAAGGAGAGGATAGAATGGACACAGCACTTCGAATTTTATTGGTACTGAGTATCATGCTGATAAAATCTCTTGAAGTGCATCGTATTTCTGAGCGCCTGCTTTCAACTCTCCTTTGGCGTATATCTTTAGAAAAGTGGCCTCCATTTTACTTGCAAGGGCTCGGGCCTCTTCAAATTGTTTTCGCTCACGTGGGGTATATTCATGACTGGGAACCGGTTGTCCACCAAAGCTTTCGAGGCGTCTCTCCATCAGTTCACGGACCTGCGTTTCATCATCGCTTTCACCAAACAGTGCATCCACCAGCATGCCTGAACCAAGGAGGACGGCGCCTGTGGCCCAGCCAATACCGGGAACCAGCAGAGCAGCTCCGCCCGCAGCCTGCATTCCTTTTCCGATCGAGCCTCCCACATCCCCTTTGAAACGAGGGGAATTCATTTTCGAAATCCCCTTCTCTACATGGGAAGCCCCTGCTGGAGAGATGGTGTTCGCGGCTTTCTTGAGAAAACTTTCGAGTTGTTGGTCGAAATCCATCAATGCCTGCCCACAGTTCGCTCTTTGCGCAACAATCATACCACACCGTAGACCC
>DTSG01000382.1 GCA_012965455.1 Planctomycetaceae bacterium
AAATCGCAGATGGTGTATGCCGGTGGTCCATTGACCTAGTTGCAAAGCAATTTCTATTTTGTATTCAACTGCTAAGCGATCGCGGTACGTACCTTCCCGGTCACGCGCCCAGTGGATCCGGTCAATCTCAACGGGCTCGGGGAACTCAAGCTGGATCCAGCCAGCACTGTTTTCAGCGGAAATCCAACTATGCGAATTGCCCACAATTCCGTCATTAATATGTGCAATCTTGTGCTTGGGGTTATGGGGATACTCCGTGGACGCGGTAGCCTTGACGCCGAGGTTTGACAGCGACACGTTTTTTGATTTAGCGAACACCGATAATTCGTCAATACACGGTTCCCCGCCAGTGGTACGTAAAACCGTAAATCGCACAAAACGTGTTCGTATCGCAGCAAACCGTTCTTCATTTAATTTTGCATTCACCGCATCTCGCAGCAGCGGCGTGACAACATAGCGGGATAGTGTTTCATCGATCGATTCAATCTTGGACGCTAACTCTTGCCGTTGATTCTGCAAATCAACCGGCGCGGGCAATTCACGCTCAGCATGATTCACTCCCGCAAACACTGCCTGCAACGAATAATAGTCCTTTTGGGAAATCGGATCGAATTTATGAGAATGGCAACGGGCGCACCCTAGGGTGAGTCCCAAAAAAGTCGTTCCTGTCGTGTTGATCATGTCAGCCAGTTCGTCCTGCCGCTGCACCTTGCGGAAATCTGGGTCTTGGCTTTTCACTAGGTCGTTCGGGCCGGCAACAAGAAACCCCGTAGCACGTGGCGCGTCCAATGCATCGCCCGCGAGTTGTTCGAGCACAAATTGATCGTAGGGTTTGTCGGAATTAAGCGATTCAATCACATAGTCGCGGTACGGCCAAGCGTTGACCCGTTCACGATTAACTTCGAATCCAGTTGTTTCGCCAAAACGCACGAGGTCTAACCAATGCCGCGCCCAACGTTCGCCGTAATGCTCACTCGAAAGAATTTCATCGACCAAGGTCGAGTAGTCCTGTTGTTGCTTGAGTCGAGCTATCTGTGCTTTGGTTGGCGGCAAACCATGCTCAACGAGCCGTAGTCGTCGTAATAATTCAACAGGCGACGCAGTACGAGAAGGCTGTAACCCCTGTTGCTCGAGTGCAGCTAAAATAAATCTATCAATGTCATTGCGGACCCAACTACTTCTACTCGCTGGAACTGTGGGGCGTTGGATTGGCTGAAAGGACCAATGATCGGTTGTCAGTGCCGTAGCATCCGCTTGACCTGGCCAAGGTATTCCCATGTCAATCCATTTGCGGAGGACACCTATTTCGGTTGCCGTGAGTTGCGGGCCTTTCGGCGGCATCTTTAAATCTTCATTCAGCCCAGCAACCACTTGAATTAGAAAGCTCTCACCACTTTTTCCAGAGATGATCACGGGTTCTCCAAAATCGCCACCGCGCAAAAGTGACGCTTTTTGGTCAACTCGCAATCCGCTTTCTTGCAATTTAGGCCCGTGGCATTTCAGACAGTGCGTCGTCAGAATTGGCGCGACATCTTTGGCATAGGTTACATCGCGCTGTGCCGCGGGGGGCAAATCATCGATAGCTTTGGAAATGCTGTTCCCAGCAGCAACAAACGCCACGGCGTACATAAATCGCAGCGGATAGGCTAATTGCATTTTAGTCCTCTGAAACATCCGCCTCTCCGTGCAACTAGTACCCTGATAATACCTGATTGATAATATCTCGCAGAACCTCGATTATACCAACATTCGATACGTGATTTCGATTGTAGTCTATAATATAGGAAGACTACCGAGTATCACTCTGTCCTCTCGCGAACCGACAACCAACCACATGTCTTATTTACTTGCACAAGGACCACAGCTAGAAAATCGCTGGCGTCGCGCGTTGCCTGAATCAGACGCAGTGCTGCTCGGTCGAAGTACAGCTCATTGGCAAGTCACGTGGGATGCGAGCATCTCGCGGCAACACGTTGAATTGAAACTGACCAAAAGTGGCCTTTGCGTGAGTAAACTGGCTCAGGCGGGGAATCCGGTTTTCCATAATGGCGAGCAACAACAGGAGTTGTTGTTACAACCAGGTGAGCACTTCGTCATCGGCGAAACAACCTTCACCTATACGGAGTCCGAAGTCATTGCGACGCTGGACCACTCGACGCCGGCGATCGAGCAGACATTTTTACTCGATGATTTACAACATGTTCAATTTGATAAAACTCCACAGCGCATTGATTTATTAAGTCAGCTCCCGGATCTAATTTCCAATGCCGGTGACGACCATGAGCTGTTCAGTAAACTCGTAACATGGCTCATGCTGGGAATACCTCGAGCAGCAGGTATTGCCTTTGTGTCGTGGAAAGTAGATCAACAAATCCCACAGGGCGTAGAAGTGTTGTATTGGGACAACCGTGGCACAAAAAGTGAGAACTTTACACCAAGCCAACAGTTGATCCAGCAGACCATCGAAGCAGATGTCAGTACGCTGCATTTTTGGAACCAGGATTCCGAATCAGAGTTCACTGAATTGCAAGGCATTGACTGGGCATTCTGCATTCCCATTAGTGGGCCTAGTTGCCCGT